>JBOGWW010000313.1:0-7664 GCA_050693655.1 Actinomycetota bacterium
TGTTTCCCTTGCCCTCGATGATGCGGGCCGGCACACCCACGGCGAGGGCCTCGTCGGGCACGTCGTCCCTCACCACCGCCCCCGCCCCCGTGGCCGCCCGCTTTCCGACCCTCACCGGGGCCACGAGCATCGTGTCGGACGAGATGTAGGCCTCGTCCTCGATGATCGTTTGGTGCTTGTTCGTCCCGTCCCAGTTCGTGGTGACCGTTCCGGCACCGATGTTGACCCCCTCGCCGATCTCGGCATCACCGAGATAGGTGAGGTGATTGGCCCGGCTCCCCTCGCCGAGATGGGCCTTCTTGGCTTCGACGAAGGTTCCGAGCTTGGCCCCGCGCTCCAGCCGGGTGCCCGGGCGCAGCGACGCAAACGGTCCCACCGAGGACTGGGGGCCGAGCCACGACTCGACCACGACGGAGAAAGAGACCTTCGCCTCCGCGCCGACCTCGGAGTCGAGGAGCCGCACCTGGGGACCGACCTCGGCGGCCGCACGAATCACCGTCCGCCCCTCGATGAAGCTGAAGGGATGGATCACGACCTCGGGCTCGACGGTTGCCGTCACGTCGATGTAGGTGGTGGCGGGATCCACGATCGTCACGCCCTCGTCCATGAGCCGCTCACACTCCCGCCGTCGGAGCATGCCCCCCGCCTCGGCGAGCTGCGAACGCGAATTCACGCCTCTCACCTCGAACTCCTTGGTGCGATACGCGGCCACCGTGGCTTCCTCGTCGTGGAAGACCTCGATCACGTCGGTCAAGTAGAACTCGTGCTGAGAGTTCGCGTCGTCGACCTTGCCCAGAGCATCCCTGAGTTGTTCGAGGTCGAACACGTACACGCTGGTGTTGATCTCGTCGATCCGGCGTTCCTGTTCGGTGGCGTCCCGGTGCTCGACGATTCTCAGAACGCGGCCTTGATCGTCTCTGATGACGCGCCCGTAGCCGGCGGGGTCCTCGACCCTGGCGGACATGAGACTGGCCGCTGCGCGGCGCGCTTCGTGCTCGAGTATCAGAGCGCGCAACGAATGGATGTTCAGCAGCGGTGTATCCCCGGGCACGATCAGTACCTGGCCGCTGATGTCGTCGAGTGCCTCGAGCGCGATGCGGGCCGCATCGGCCGTTCCCCGCGGCGGATCCTGAATCACGAACTCGAGTCCCTCGGCGAAACCCTCGGCCGCGAGACTCGACTCGATCTCGTCTCTGTGGGCCGAGGTGACGACGATGGTCCGGTCGACTTCCAGGGGAGCGATCGCAGTGAGGACGTGGCCGACCAGAGAGCGTCCCGCCGCCTTGTGCAGGACCTTCGGCGTATTCGACCTCATGCGCTTGCCCACGCCCGCGGCCAGGACGATGGTGGTCAGGCTCACTGCTCTGCTCTCACCCGCTGCCTCCGTTTCCGAGCTGCCAATAGTGTCTTCGCTGCGCTGCCCCGCGTGGACTCGAACCACGACTTAGGGAACCAAAATCCCTCGGGCTGCCACTTACCCCACGGGGCACAAAACGCCATTGCGCGCCCGTTGAGCTTAGTCCAGGCGCTCGATGCACTCGGGTGTGCTCGACGTCACCACGACCCTGTCGAAGATCCCCTCGACTACTCCTGCGATGGCCCCTGCATGCCGCTGATCTCGAGCGATTCCGACCATCGTGGGCCCCGAGCCCGACATCACCGCCCCCCGAGCCCCCGCATCCAGCATCGCCTGCTTGAGCTTGACGAGCTCGGGCCGCATTCTGAACGCCGGCGCTTCGAGGTCATTGTGCAGGAGGTTGGCGATCTCGTCGGTGTCGCCGGAGCCCAGAGCGAGGCTCATGGGCGCGCCGCGGGCCTCGGAGCCGTCCCGATCCGCTGCGAAGGCCTCGTAGACGTCGCGCGTCAGCAACGGCTCGTTACTCAGCCCCAGAACGAACGACAGCCGCGCAGGGCCCGTAAGGGTCGTGATCTCCTCGCCCCTGCCGGTAGCAAGGGCGGTACCGCCGCTCAGGCAGAAAGGCACATCGGCTCCGACGTCCAGCGCGAGGCGCGCGAGGCTCTCGGAGTCCAAGCCGAGTTCCCACATTTCGTTCAGAGCCGCGAGGACTCCTGCGGCGTTACCGCTGCCGCCCCCCAAACCGGCACCGACCGGGATCCGTTTGACGATCTCGATCCTAGTGTCCCTCGCCCGTGCGCCGGCCGCGACGAGACGCTGCGTCGCCCTGTGCACGAGGTTTTCCTCGGCGCTCGGCAGGTCGGTCATCGGCTCGACCCCGGGGCGCATGTGCAGCTGGACCCCGCCTCCGGTGACCGGCGTGATGGTTACCGAATCGGCCAGGCCCACGGTGTGGAAGATCGTCTCGATCTCGTGGTAGCCGTCGGCGCGCCTGCCCACCACCCGCAGGAAGAGGTTGACCTTGGCGTTGGTCCGCAGCCTGACGACGCCCCTCATTCCGCAGCCGCTTCACCGGAACGCGAACCAAGCAGCAGGGCGATCCCCACCCACGCCTCGAGGGGCAGGGTCTCCGGGCGGGCGGAGGGCTCGAGGCCCGCCTCGCGGATGAGTCGCTCGGCAATGGTCGCGGAGCCCGCGAGGGGGCCGAGGGTGTTCCGCAGGGTCTTGCGGCGCTGCGCGAAGGCGGCTTTCACGATCTCGTTGAGGCGCCCGTAGTCGACCTCCGGCGTCGCCCGGCGATCGATACGTACCAGTACCGAGTCGACGGCCGGTACCGGGAAGAACGCGTTGCGGGAGATGCGCGCGGCCACTTTCGCCGCCGCCCAGAAGCCCACCAGCACGCTGACCCGTCCGTAGGCTTTGTTGCCCGGCACCGCAGCGAGACGCTCCCCTAACTCTCGCTGAGTCATGACGGTCAGCGACGCTATCTGGGGGGCGGTCTCGAGCACCCTCATCACCAGGGGCACGGCGATGTTGTAAGGCAGGTTCGCCACCAGCGCGGTGGCCTCGATCGACACGTAGTCGAGTCTCATGGCGTTGGCCTCCGACACCTCGACGTTGTCGATACCCTCCAGCGAGTCCCTGAGTGCGGGCACCACGCGCGCGTCGAACTCCACCGCGATGACCTTGCGCGCGGCCCCCGCCAGTCCCAGCGTGAGCGAGCCGGCACCGGCCCCGATCTCCAGCACCGTCTCGTCGCTTAGATCCCCGGCGGCCTCGAGCACCTTGCGGATGGTGTTGGGATCGATGACGAAGTTCTGCCCCAGCTCCTTGTGGGGGCGGATCCCGTGAGCCTCGAAGAGCTCTCTGATCCGGCGGGCGCCGAGCAGGCGAGGATCGGTCATCACTGGAGCCCGAAGATCCGCCGGGCGTTCGCCGTCGTCACCCGGGCCACCTCGGCGGTGTCCTCGCCCCTTGCCTCCGCAACGGCTTTGCCCACCGCGGCCGCGAGGGCGGGCTCGTTCGCCCGGCCGCGGTGCGGGACGGGGGCCAGGAAGGGCGAATCGGTCTCGACCAGGAGCCGGTCCCCCGGCACCAGACGGGCGACCGCCCGCAGGTTCTCCGCCGACTTGAAAGACACGTTGCCCGCAAACGAAACGTGCGCGCCGAGAGTCAGTGCCCGCGTCAGCTCGTCGGCGTCCCCGGACCAGCAGTGAAAGATCAACCGCTCGGGTGGAGTCGCCCGCTCGAGCTCCTCGATTGCGGCAGTGATCGATTCCCGGGTGTGGATGACGAGCGTCTTGTGGTGACGTTTGGCGAGCTCGATGTGTGCACGGAAGGCGGAGCGCTGCTGTTCGTGGGGTGTGCGGTCCCGGTAGAAATCGAGGCCGGTCTCTCCCACCGCCACGACCTCGTCGTGGGAGAGGAGTTCGTCGACGTGCGCTCGCGCCCGCTCGTTCCAGGTCGTGGCCTCGTTCGGATGGACGCCCGCGGACGCGTACACGCCCTCGTTCGCACGCGCGATGGCGAGAGCGCGCTCGCTCGAATCGACCTCGATTCCGACGGCCACAATCTGCTCGACGCCACTCGAGCGCGCGCGGTTCAGGAGGTCGTCGAGCGACGTCTTCTCCTCGCAGAGGTGCAGATGACAGTGAGAATCGAACCACATACGAGCGGCTCGGTCGCTAGGTCTGGTCGTCTTCGAGACGAGGAAACAGGGCCTCGCCTTTGGTCGTCTTCGATCCGGCGACCAGCCCCTGCCATTCGCCGTCCGTCGCGAAAGTCGTCCGGTCGATCTCGCGGTCGATGCCGAGACGCCGCCACAGTTCCTGCGAAGCGCGCGGCGTAGCCGAGAACGTAAGCAGCGCGATCAGCCGTAGCGATTCGGCAAGGTTGTAGAGCACGACCTCGAGTCGCCGGCGTGAAGCTCCGTCCTTGGCAAGGGTCCAGGGAGCGACCTCTTCGACGTAGGCGTTCGCCTTGCGCACGAATTTCCAAGCCGCCTTCAGGGCCTCCGTGGGGCTCAGGGCGTCGACGGCGGCCGCCATCCCCGAGAACGCCTCGCGGTAGGTGTCGATGAGACGCCGGTCGGCCTCCTCGAGCTCGTCGTCCGACGAGGGCGGCGGCACCTCGCCGTCCAGGTAGCGGCCCACCATGTTGAGCACGCGCGAGGCGAGGTTCCCGAAATCGTTCGCGAGATCCGAGTTGTAGCGAGCGACCATGCTCTCCCACGAGAAGGTGCCGTCCTGTCCGAAGCTGACCTCACGCAGGAAGTAGTAGCGGTAACCGTCGCTGCCGAACGTTTCGGTCAGGTCGTGAGGGCTGATCCCCGTCAACGACGACTTGCTCATCTTGGCTCCGCCCACCAACAGGAAGCCGTGCGCGTAGATGCTCTTGGGCAGGGGAAGGTCGAGGGCCATCAGCATCGCCGGCCAGATCACCGAGTGGAACCAGAGGATGTCCTTACCGATGAGGTGCACGTCTACCGGCCATAGGCGGTTGAACTTGGCCTCGTCGCTCCCGTAACCCGCAGCGGTGATGTAGTTCTGCAGGGCATCGATCCAGACGTAGATGACGTGCTTTTCGTCCCACGGAATCGGAATGCCCCAATCGAAGCTGATGCGCGAGATCGAGAGATCGTCGAGACCCTGTTTCACCTTTCCGAGGACCTCGTTGCGCCGAACTTCGGGCAGGACGCTGCGCTCGTCGGTCTCCCACAGCTCGATCAACCGGCCGCCGTACTTGCTCAGCCGAAAGAAGTAGTTCTCCTCTTTCACGTGCTCGATCTCCCGGGTGGGATGCAGGGGACACCGGCCGTCGACCAGCTCCTCGGGAGACTTGAAGGCCTCGCAGCCCACGCAGTAGAGCCCCTCGTACGACCCCAGGTAGATCTCGCCGCGGTCGTACAGCTCCTGGACGAAGGTCTGCACCGGCTTTTCGTGGCGCGCCTCGGTCGTCCGGATGAAGTCGTCGTAGGAGATGTCGAGGTCCTTCCAGACCTCGTGCCAGCGGGGGACGATCTCGTCGGCCCACTCCTTGGGCTTCATCCCCCTGGCCTCGGCAGCCTGGGCGATCTTCTGGCCATGCTCGTCGGTGCCCGTCAGAAAGGTGACGTCCCGGCCCTGCAGCCGCCGAAAACGGGCGAGGAAGTCCGCGGCCACCTCGGTGTAGGCGTGACCCAGGTGCGGCACGTCGTTGATGTAGTAGATCGGGGTCGTGATGTAGAAGCTGTCGGCCATTTCGTCCTCTGCGGATCACAGGGATGGACCGCCCGATCGAGTGCTTTTCTTCACCCGATCGGGTGACCGTTTTTACCCATTTTGAGATTGAACCCCGCCTCAAGTGAGCCCATACTGTAACCAAGAACTGCCAAATCACTTGGGCTAAGGGAGCTGCTCGTGAAGTCTACCGGGGTCGTCAGGAAGATCGATGAGCTGGGGCGCATCGTGCTCCCGTCCGAACTCCGCCGGGTCTTCGGCATCCACGAGGGCGACGAGCTCGAGATCAGCGTCGAGGGTGAGCACATCATCCTCAACAAGCGCCAGGACGTCTGTCTCTTCTGCTCCTCCGACGAGGGCCTCATCGCCTACAAGGACCGCAAGGTGTGCGCCAACTGTGCCGCCGAGCTCGCCACCTCGGCTCCCCGTGAGGTGCGCCTCGACGAAACCATAGGCGCCGTCCGCTGACCTAGCCGAGCGGCCGTTCCAGATCGATCTCGGTCGAGTCTGCTATCTGAGTGCCGACTACCGGTTGCTGGATCGCAAACTAGCTCTCCCGGTTTTTGGCCGAAACGAGCGCGTCGAACACCTCTCGTCTTGACACGCCCGCCTCGCGGGCGACCGCGGTCATGGCGGTCTTGCGGTCCATGCCCTCCTCGATGAGTTGTCCGGCCCGCTCGGCCAGTTCCTCGGGACCGGCGATCTCGGCGCTTCCGCGCACTGCCCCCGAGACCACGACGACGATCTCGCCCCTCAGCGCGCCGTCGTCCGCGAGCCGCCGGAGCTCGCTCAAGCTCCCGCGATGGACGGTCTCGTGCACCTTGGTGAGCTCGCGCGCCACGACCGCGGGGCGATCCCCGAGGCCCTCGAGAAGGTCGGCCAGGGACTCGGCGATGCGGTGGGGCGACTCGAAGAACACGATCGTGCGCTCCTCGGCGGTCAACTCCGCGATGCGCCGGCGCCGGTCTCCCGACTTGCGGGGCAGGAACCCCTCGAACGCAAAGCGGCCGGGCGGCAACCCAGAGAGAGCCAGGGCGCTGACGACGGCGGTGGGCCCGGGCACGACGACCACCTCGTAACCCCGCTCGGCGCAAGCCTCGACCAGGCGAAAACCCGGATCGCTCAGACCGGGCATGCCCGCGTCGGAGATCAAGACGACCTCCGTGCCCGATCCGATCCGTTCCAGCAGCGCCTTCGCCTTACGGCGCTCGTTGGCCTCGTGGTAGGCGATCAACTCACGGGCGCGAATCCCGTAGTGGCCGAGCAGCTTCCTTGCGCGACGCGTGTCCTCGCACGCGATGACATCCGCCTCCTCCAAGGCGCGAAGCGCCCTGCGGGTTACGTCCTCGAGGTTCCCGATGGGGGTTCCGACGAGGACGAGCCGGCCACTCATCGCGAGGGGCGAAAGGGCTCGAAGGCGTAGCGAAAAACGTTCACGAGCACCGAGCGCCAGGAGGTGTCGTCCGACCCCACGTCCTCGCCCTGCAGGAAGAGCCGAGCGGCATCCAGGGCCCGGGGATTGCGCGTCGCTCCGACATGATCACTGAACACTACGAGGTTCACCTCCCCGGTCCGGCGCCAATCGGTCTCGAGCAAGATCGAGTCCCCCAGTGCCCAGATCGAGAGGCGCGCGCCGTCGGCCTCGGGCCTCTCGAACCGGCCGACGTTGGTCGGCGAGGCGGGCGAGTCGACATCGTAGGGAGTGGGATTCACGAGTTGCAACAGGTTCGAGAAGGCGCGGGCCAGATCTCCGCCGACGCGGCCGTCGCCGTCCCGGCCGGGTGGCGGGATCTCCACTCCGGGCGGATCGGAGGGAGAGGGCGAAATCACGGCCGCGGCGTCGGGCCCGGCCCGGTCCGCGCCGTAGATGCGGTCCAGGATCAACGAGGCCTGCGAGTGCCCCAGCAGCACCACGGGCTCGGCACTCGCCTCCTCGATCTGCGCTGCCATGCGGCGCGCGGCGCGTCCGAGGTCCCCGCGCGTGTCGGCCGCCCGGTAGGTGCCGCCGCCGGGTGCATAGGAGAGCATCTCGGTTTGAGCGCGTGCGTATCCGAGGGCGCCGGGATCCAGATCGGCGAGAGCCCCCCTCC
>JBOGWW010000314.1:0-4328 GCA_050693655.1 Actinomycetota bacterium
ATCATGTGCCACTCGCCGTCGAAGCGCTCGCCCTTCAGCCGGAAGGTGAGTTTGCCGGGCGCCTGCTCGAGCAACTCGTAGGTCCCCGAATCGAAGATGCGTACCTCGCCGGCGCCGTAGTTGCCCGCGGGGATCGTTCCCGAGAACCGGCCGTAGTCGAAGGGGTGGTCCTCGACGTGCACCGCGAGATGCGGCTTTCCCTTCGTCATGGGGAGGTTCTTGGGGACGGCCCAGGACGCGAGCACCGGCGTGTCACCGTTGTACATCTCGAGCCTGAGATCGAAGTGAAGACGGGTGGCATGGTGCTGGTGAATCATGAAGAAGTCGCCGGGTCGCGCGGCCGCTACGTCGACGTTGCCCGAGAAGCTCGCGGCGGGCTCGGGCGTCTCGTCGAAGCGCCTCTTGTCGGTGTAGTCGCGCGTCTTCTCAGGCATGGGCTTCGTTAACTTGATGCACCAGCCACCGTGCGAGACCTACGCCCCCGAACTCGTCGTCCGTCGGGATGCCCTCGTGCTTGGCAAACGCGTAGACGTCGCGCTCCCTCGCCTCCCGCTTCAGGAGCTCCAGCCAGCCGGCGCGTGCTTCGGGGGAGTAGCGCTCGGTGCGAAGGCGGACGTACGCCAGGGGGCCGGGTGGCAGCGACTCGGGTACCTCACCGGTTGTGTTCGAGATGCAGACGGTCCCGCCCCCGTCGCCGATCCTCTTGGCTATCTCGTCGGTGTTCCAGGACTCGTGACGAAACTCGAAGGCGGCATGCATGCCGTCCGGCAGGGCCGTGAGCAGCGACTCGATCGCAGCATCGTCCCTGCTCCGATAGGGCGGCAGCTGGAAGAGGATCGCACCGAGCCGGGGGCCGAGACCTTGCACCGACGCGACCCAGGCGTCGAAGAAGGGGCGCCGGTCGTCGTCGAGCGCGATGGACCTGGAGTGCGTGAGCCGGCGGTGCGCCTTGGTCGTGAACCGGAAGCTCTCGGGCGCGGCGCTCGACCAGCGCTCGAAGGTGTCGGGTGACTGCAGCCGGTAGAAGGTCGCGTTGATCTCGCAGGCGCCGAGAACCGAGCAGAAGTGCTCGAGCCACAGCTTCTGGGGAACCTCTTCGGGATAGAAGTCCGGCTTCCACTCCCGATAGGACCAACCCGAAGTACCGACGTAGAGGTTTCCCACCCGGCAACCTTAGCCGGGCCACTCCGTTAAGGGTTTAGGACCTCGGGCGTCGTGAGACGACTAAAGAGGTCCAATGCCCGCGTCACTGCATCACAAACTGGGTTTGTGGAACGAACGGACGCGGGGAGATGTGGATGTTGCGGAAAGCCTCAGCGGTCCCGGGTGCGGATGACCCGGGCCTTGCGGGGCTCGGCCCCCAGGGCCTCGATCGCCTCCTGTAGCGACTGGCCCGGGCCCTCGGCCACGGGCAGGAAGGGGTCTCCCACCTCCGCCACGCGCTCGAAGATGGTCTCGATGGTGAAGTCGCTCGGGTGGACGTCGGCCATCTCCTCCCAGCGCAGCGGCGCCGACACGGTCGCACCCGGCTCGGGCCTCACCGAGTAGGCGCCGGCGATGTTCGCGCCCGACCGGTTCATGTTCACGTCCAGGAAGACCTTGCCGCTACGGTTACGGACCTCCCATTCCAAGGTGGTCGTCTGCGGATCGACCCCGTGCACCATGTCGGAGATGGTTCCCACGAAGCCCCTCACCTCGCCGAAGGTGAGCGTGCAGTCGAGCGGCACCATTATCTGCATGCCGGTCGCCCCCGAGGTCTTGGGATAAGCCGCGATTCCGAGTTGGTCGAGCACGACCTTTATGAGCCCGGCGACGTGGGCCACCTCGGCCCATCCCGCCGGCTCGAAGGGGTCGAGGTCGAAGAATGCATAGCTGGGGTGCTTTTGGTCGGTGCCCCTGGCATGGAGGGGATGGAACTCGATGCATCCGAGGTTCACCATCCAGAGCACGTGCGCGACGTCATGCACGGTCAAGAAATTGATCGTCTTCTGGGTGTCCTCGGAGAAGACCGGGATCGTCGGCATCCAAGCCGGCTTGTGCCGGGGGGCGTTCTTCTCGTAGAAGAAGTCCCCCTTGATCCCGTTGGGCATCCGCTTCATGGTGAGTGGCCGCTCGACGAGATGCGGGAGCATCACCGGTGAGATGTTGAGGTAGTAGGTGAGCAGGTCGGCCTTGTTGTAGCCCTCTTCCGGCCAGAAGACCTTGTCCAGGTTCGACAGACGCAGCTCGCGCTCACCCGCGCGGGCGATCCAGTGCTCGGCGCGCTTCACGACCGGTAGGTCGATCGGGAAACCGACCGTGGTTGGAGAGTCCATTGAGCGCAACCATAACGAGGCCGCAAACTCTCAGGTTCCTGGGTCCCCCTCGTGTTCCAGTGGCAGGGACAGGGTGAAGGTGGTCCCGCGGCCGGTGCTTTCACAGGTCAGATCTCCGTTGTGGGCGCGCGCGATGCCGCGCGAGAGGTAGAGCCCCAACCCCATGCCCGCGCCGGAGGCGCCGAGCCGGGAGAACTTCTGAAATAGCTCCGCCCGCCGGCCGGCCGGGATTCCCGGTCCCCGGTTCTCGACGCTGATGTGGGCGAGCTCGCGCTCCCGTCTCACTCGGATGGTGATCTCGGTGCGGCGAGGACTGAACTTCACTGCATTCGTGATCAGGTTGGTGATCACCTGACGAATGCGCACGGAGTCCACCTGGGCCGTGAAGTTGTCGCCCGCATCCACGATGATCGTGTGCGATCCGACCCCCGTCGCCAGGTCGTCGACCGTCAGTCTCACGAGTTGAACCAGTTGCGCCTCGCGCAGATTCAGCGAGAGCCGGCCGGCCTCCATCGCCCCGACCTCTGCGAAGGAGCGAATCAGGGCGCGCAGCGTGCCCGTCGCGCGCCTGATGGCCTGGGCGGTTTCGTCGATAACCGCGTCGTCACCTCGTTCGACGGCCCGACCGAGGGTGAGGGCAAAGCCCTCGATGACGGTCAGCGGAGCCTGTACCTCGTGCACCAGAAGCGACAGGACGTCATCTATGTTGCGCGCAGCCTCCGGCTGGGGCACGGTCTCCTCTGGCGGCAGGTGGGGGAACAAGGCCTCGAGCCTCGAGAAGAGCGCGGTCACGGCGCCGCCCTTTTCGAAGCTCTGGTGCGCACCTTTTCGCTTGAGCTCTTCCTCGAGACCCGGCGAGAGAGGTTCCGTCAGCGCCAGGATGCGCGCGTCCGGCGCTCGCTGCGCGATCACGGCGATCGTTTCGGGCCCGCTCATTTCCGGCATCGCCAGGTCGATGATCACCGCGTCGGGGCGCGCCGTGTCGATCCGTTCGACCACCTCCAGACCGGTTGCCGCTTCTGCCACCACGGCGAAGCGCCGGTCGCCGTCTATGATCCGCCGCAGGAGCGCACGGGCTTCGGGCTTTCCGTCGGCGATCAATATCCGGACGAGGTCCCGACGCTCGCGCGCCGACGGCTCATTCCCCATCGGTGGTGCCCACGACGAAATACGGTTCGGGGCCCTCGTCTGGGTCTCGGATCGGTTCGCGTCGCGGCCGCTTCCGGCCGGTGACGGCGTCGAGACCGAGGGCCGCGATGATCGCTCCGGCGAGCGGCGCCGCCAGATAGACGACGAGATCGTTCCAGGGGATCGAATCCACGTCGAAGGGCAGGGACGCGACGAAGGGGCCCAGGCTGCGCGCCGGGTTAGCCGAGCCCCCGGTGAGCGGACCCGCGACGAGGATCGCGCCGGTGTAGGCCAGTCCGACGACGATTCCGCCCCAGGGCGGTGCGTCTTTGGAGCTCCCCCGAAATTGAGTCGCAACGACGGCCAGCATGACGACCAGACAGGCCGTGGCTTCCGCGGCCACGGCCTGCCACTGCGACACTCCTCCTGCCAGGGTGGGAGCCCCGAACAGCACATCGATGGAGCCGATCGATGCCCCGTCCTGCCCGTACATGGCCGCCACCAGAAAGGCTCCCGCGATCCCCCCCAGACACTGGGCGACCACATAGGGCCCTACCTCGATCCAATTGAAGCGCCGGGTCACCGCGAGTGCGAAGGTGACGGCCGGGTTGAAATGGCCTCCGGAGACGCGCGCGAACGCGGGAAAGATGATCGCGAGCACCACCAGCGCGGTCAGCGCCACCGTCATCAGATCCGCGCTCGAGTTGCTGAACAGATTCTCCGTGAAGGGGTCCCGCATTACGGGCGCGTTGTCCAGGATGGCCAGCCGGCGCGCCTCGGCGGAGAGCAAGGCCGTAGCCGCTCCCGTGATGAGAGCAACCAGGAGCAGTGTGCCCATGAATTCGGCCATGAGTCTCGGCCGGAATTCCGAGCCCAGCAGTACGT
>JBOGWW010000315.1:0-14057 GCA_050693655.1 Actinomycetota bacterium
CAGTGACAATGGTCTGGCGGTTTCACCGAAGGTGTGACGCACGTCACAGCCTTGCCGGCGGCCGGGCGCGAGCAATGTGTGATGACGGAAACGGCGCTTCGACTTGCTCGGACCTTCGAATCGCAGCACGGCGTGATCAGCAGGTCGCAGGCTCTGGCGGCGGGCTTGAGTCGCAAGGGCATCCAGGTCCGCCTGGCCCAGGGTGTCTGGCGTTCGGCTCTCCCCGGCACGTACGTGGTCGCCGGTTCGCCGAAGACGTGGAGGCAGAGACTGATGGAGGCTTGCCTTTGGGCGGGAGAGGCCGCAGTGGCTTCCCACCGGGCTGCCGCCGCCCTGTGGCCTCTACCCGGGTTCACCGAGACGCACATCGAGGTGACTGCCCAGAAGCACGTCAGGTCCGCCCTCGTGCGCGTTCACCGCACCACGATCATGCCGGGTATCGATGCAGTCCGACGAGACAACATTCCGGTGACCGCCCCTCACCGGACGGTCATAGATCTGTGCGCCGTCGTCTCCCCACAATTGGTCGAGGAATCGCTCGACATCTTCTTGGTGCGGGGACAGACGGAGGTCGATTTCCTCTGGCGGCAGCTCAACAGAATTGGGAGTGTAGGTCGTTGTGGCACGGCCGCTCTCCGAACGATGCTGGCCGAGCGTGCAGGCCGGATCATTCATCCGGATCCTCATCCGAATCCCGCCTGCTCTCGCTTCTCAGGGACGGTGGGGTTCAGGGTGCTCGCCCTCAGTTCGAGATCTTCGAAGGGGATGAGTTCGTTGCAAGGCCCGACATCGTCTTCGAGGATGTCAAGCTGGCGATCGAGGTCGACAGTTGGACCTGGCACACAGACAAGGCGCGACGGCGCGCCGATGCTCGACGCCAGAACCACTTAGAGCGATTGGGTTGGACGGTTCTTCGTTTCTTTCGAGAGGACGTCTACTTCGATCCCGCGTATGTGCTGTCGGAGATCCGAGCGACGCTTGCCGAGCATCGCTCGACCGCGATCGTCTGAAGTCGACCATTGGCATTCCCGCCCCCTCCAGGGGGTCTGAAGTAACAATGGTCGGAGAGGTCGAAGGGGGCCGGTGGACGTTAGTCGCCGGACGCTTGGTCTCGGGCGCATACCTCCGGTAGGTCGCCCGGCTTCGGGATCGGGAGCGGCAGGATCTGCGTGATCTTGGCGGTGCGGAACCTGCCCCGCCCGACGATGACCGCCACGTCCACATCCGGCTTGGTCTTGCCGACCTCGATCTCGGAGCCCGGGAGCGCGGCCGCCACCAGCTCGGCCATCCGCTCGGCCTCGGGTTCCTTGGAGTTCGCCACCACCGTCGTGCCCCTGAACCGGAAGTTCCGGGCGTTGGCGACCTCGATGATCTTCACGTGCTCCCCTTCGACCGTCGTGGCGGTCTTCAGCTTGCCGGCCGCCGGCCCTGCCACCGCCCGCTCGAGACCCACCCCGTTGTAAACGCCGACTCGGACGGTCTGGGGCGAGATGCTCGGTACCCCGTCGGCGTCCGCCGGGCTCTCGTTGGCGGCGATCGCCTGGAACATGACCTCCATGGTGTCGGGGTCGGCGACCACCACCGAGATCTCGGCCCCGCCGCGCTTCTCCACGCCGGTGCCCAGGTTGGGTGCGGTGTAGGCCTCGTAGGTGTCGGGATCGAAGTTGCGCAGCTTGTTCCCGATCTCGGCCAGTCCCTTCAGGGTCGTGTTCTGGTCGATGTCGACGTTCTTACGGGCCACGTCGGCCAGCGCGTTCACGCGGCTCGGGCGAAGGATGGTCGAGCTCGAGAGGACCTTGTCGAGCGCCGCGGCGATGAACTTCTGCTGATTCTGAATGCGTTCGAAGTCCCCGGTAGCAAAGGCGCGCGACCGAACGAAGCGAAGCGCATCGTCTCCGTTGAACTGGACCATCCCGACCTGATCTTCGGTCACCTCGAGCCCGGTCTGCTTGTCGAAGGGAATGGGCTCGGGTACGCAGACCTCCACTCCTCCGATGGCTTGGATGAGGTCGCGGAAGCCGGCGATGTTGACCTGCACGTAGTGGTTGATCGACAGGCCCGTCAGTTCCTCGACCGTACCGACGATTCGTTCCGGCCCCCCTATGAGCGCGGCGTTGATCTTGTCCTTGCGTTTGCCGACCTGCACCCAGAGATCACGGGGAAACTGGACCATGGTGACCTTGCTGGTCTCGGGATCGATGTGGGCGAGGATGAGCGTGTCGGCACGCTCCGCCTCTCCGCCGCCCTCGACGTCGTCGGCTCCGAGCTGTTGTTTCTGCTTCTCGGTCAGGCCCTCGCGCGAGTCCGATCCGACCAGCAGCACGTTGAAGGGATCCTCGCGGCGCTCCACCGGCTCGACGTTGGGGACCTCCTGCTGCACGTCACCCTGGAGCGTGTAGTAGTAGTACACGAGATATCCCGCAACCGCGCCGACCAGCAAGACCACTGCGAGCAGGATCCATTGCCACCGGTGGCGGATGTGCTTTCGTTCGCGCTGCCGCGCGCTTCTGAAGACGTCGCCGTAGCGCGCCGCCGGCAGACCGCCTTCCTTCTTCTTTCGCCAGAGGCCCATAAAGAAAACCTAGAGAGACATTGTGCACGCAACACCCCGCTAGGGAGCGTCGTCGTTCTCACACAGTACGGGCAACTGGCAGAAACGATCCGGCTCTGCAAGTTGAAGCAGCGCCAGAGTCGATAGCGCTATCCCGAGCACAAGGGCGGTCGCCCACCACATCCGGGGAATCCGCCGCCGAGGATGCTCCTCACGAGGCATGGGTGCGTCGTCGTCCGCCAGCGAGATCTCGGCCAGCAGGATACGGGCGTCGTCGAGTTGGTGTCGCCGCACGTAGACGTGCACGGGGGCCCAAGGGTTGGAGCCTCCGTAGAGCCACGCATTCGCTTGCGAGCGGTCCTTGATCGAGCGTGCCTCGATCTCCTGCTCGGCGAGCTTGCCGACGAGCAACGCGGCCTCGATGTCGTTGGCCGCGCGAAACAACTCGACCCAGTCGTGGCCCCCGCCTCCGCTCGACCGGTCGTCGACGGTCGGCGGGGAGGAAGGTGGTTCGACGCGTACGCGCGTCAATGCTTCCCCAACACCCGACGCGCTATAACGACCCGCTGAATCTGATTCGTGCCCTCGTAGATCTGCGTGATCTTGGCGTCGCGCATGAGGCGCTCGACCGGATACTCCCTGACGTAGCCGTAACCGCCGAGCGCCTGCACGCAATCCGTCGTCACCGACATCGCGACGTCGCTTGCGTAACACTTGGCGATCGCGGCCCAGTAGCTGACGTCCGAGGCGCCTTCGTCCACCGCAGCTGCCGCACGATAGACCGCCATGCGGGCCGTCTCGATCTTCATGGCCATGTCGGCGAACATGAACTGGAGACCCTGGAACGCCGCCACCGGCTTGCCGAATTGACGTCGCTCGTTGACGTAGTCCACCGCGAAGTCGAAGGCGCCCTGCGCGATCCCCAGAGCCTGCGCGGCGATCGTCGGGCGAGAGAAGTCGAGCGTCCGCATCGCGATTTCGAACCCTCCGTGGACGTCGCCCACCACGGCCGAGTCCGGCGCGCGCACGTCGTTCAGGATGACTTCGCGCGTGGGAGACCCGCGGATCCCCATCTTGTCTTCCTTCTTGCCGAGCTCGAAGCCGTCCAGGTCCTTGTTCAGAAGGAAGCAGGTGATGTTCTTGTTCTTGGGTCCCTCGGGATCGCTGATCGCAAAGTAGGTGTAGAGGTCACTCGCTCCGGCCCCCGTGATGAAGCGCTTCGTGCCGTTCAGGACCCAGGCCTCGCCGTCCCGCACCGCACGACTTCGCATGGCCCCCGCATCGCTGCCCGAGCCCGGCTCGGTGAGGCAGTAGCTCATCCGGTGCTCGCCGTTGGCGATCCCCTCGCAAACGAGACGCTTCTGCCGGTCGTCGCCCGCAAGAAGCACGGGGATCGCCCCGAGCTTGTTTACGGCGGGGATCAGCGATGAACCTCCGCTCCAACGCGAGATCTCCTCGACCAACAGGCAGAGCTCGATCGCTCCTCCCCCTGCGCCGCCGTGCTCCTCGGGATAGGAGACGCCGGCAAAGCCGTTGCGCACGAGCAGCTCGTCGACGTCCCAGGGGTACTCGTCGGCCTCGTCGATCTCGGCGGCACGCGGGGCGATCTTGTCCTCCACGAGCTGCCGAATCGAGGAGCGAAAAGCCTCCTGCTCCTCGGTGAGATGGAAGTTGAGACCCTTGTCGTCCATGGCCTACAGCGTACTAGGGGGCTCGCTTTGGGGGGCTCCCCGAGCCCCCCGGCGCCCACTACTTCTGTGCACGCGCTCCGTCGTCGGTGCGGGGATCGCTCACGCCGAGGTTGCGACCCGTGTCCGGATCCACACCCGTTGCATTCATGCGCGGCCGGATCAGGTATTCGCTCTCGTCGTTCGGGGTGATCGTGTGCCCGCGCACTTCGAGCTCGACCTCAACGTCCTCGTCGACGCGCCCGTCCTCGAGCTCGAGGGGGAACGGCGGACCCGTAACGCCTCCGGCCGCCTCGACCCGCTCCGCGTCCAGCGCGTGACCGATACCGAGATCGAAGTCGATAAGGCCCACGATGGCGTTCAACACTCCCATGATGATGCGAATGCCTCCCGCGCCACCGGTTATGAGCACCGGCTCGCCTTTGCGAACGACGATCGTCGGAGACATCGACGAGCGCGGCCGCTTGAACGGTTCGGGCTCGTTGGCCGTGCCCGGTGCTCCGAAGTCGGTCATCTCGTTGTTGAGCAGGAAACCTGTTCCCGGCGCCACGACCGCGCTTCCGAACTCTTGCTCGATCGTGCAGGTCAACGCCACCGCGTTGCCCCGGCGATCGATCACCGAGATATGCGTTGTGTGCCCGTTGGGGTTGTCGTCGTTGTCGCGCTTGCGAACATCGAACACACCGGGCTCGTAAGCCTTCGCCACATCGGGATCGATCTCGTCGCGACGCTGGTCCGCGTAGCGCTTGGAGATGAGCTCCTTCACCGGCACGTCCTCGAAATCGGAGTCGGCCAGGTAAGCGGCACGGTCCGCGAAGGCGATCTTTTGGGCCTCGGCCGTGAAGTGCAGGTGGTCGGCGCTCGATTGTCCGGCCTCCTCTATGTCGAAGCCCTCGAGCAGGTTGAGCATCTGGATCGTCGCGACCCCGCCGGAGGTCGGTGGGGGCATGCCGATGATCCGATGGTCGTTGTAGGTCCCCGTCACCGGTTTACGCCACTTCGACTTGTAACGCTTCAGATCCTTGCGCCGCATGATTCCTCGATCCCCGGGAACCTCTCCCGCGGCGCGCATGTCCTCGACGATGCGCTTCGCGATCACGCCTCGATAGAACTCCTTGATCCCGCGCTTGCGCAGCAACTCGAAGGTCTTGGCGAGCCGCGGGTTACGAAGGACGTCGCCCGGTGCGTAGGGCGTGGTCGAGTTCTTCAGATAGATGCGTGCCGCGGCGGGATAGAGCTTGAGGCGCTCCGCGTTCTGGGCCATGGCGGTGCTGAGGGAGGGCAACACCTCGATGCCCTTGGCCGCGAGCCGCTGGGCGGGCTTCATCGCCTCGCTCAACTTGATGGTTCCGTGGCGGCGCAGCGCTCTCTGGGCCCCATGCAGGATGCCCGGCACACCGACGGTGAGATGACCCGTGAAGGTCTCGTGGGGGCCGGGCGTCTGGAAGGTGTCCGGCCTCATCTCGGCCGGCGCGGTCTCGCGAAAGTCGAGCGTGTCGACCTTCCCCTTGGCGCCGCGGTAGACGAGAAAACCTCCCCCGCCTATGCCGCAGGACTGAGGACGGGCGGCGGTCATCGCGATCATCATCGTCACGGCGGCATCCACCGCGTTCCCGCCCTCTTCGAGCACCCTCACTCCCGCCCTGGAGGCGGCCGGCGCTTCGCTCGCAACCACGCCTTTGCGGGAGCTCACCGGCTCCCGATACTTCGAACCCTCGTCCGCGGCCGCCGGTGCGATGCCGGTGACGAGCAGACACAACGCGCTGACTACACTCAAGAGCCGCCGCACGATCACTCCCCCTGTTTGTCGAAACGTCCCGCCCTGCATACCCCAGACGCTCCAGATCGCAACTTGACCGGGTGGTCGGGGAAATGGGTAGGGTTCGTTACCGGGGGGCCGAAGCGAGGAAAGGACGCGGACCAAAGTGGCTGGATCGATCGATGCGATCAGGGACGCCATCCTGGCCGGTGCGCCGGCCGAGGAGCTGGCCGCCCTGGACCTGCCCGAGGCGGTGAAGGCCGCCTTCGTCCGGAAGGACGAGCAGGACATGTTCGAGGGCCTCGAGTCGGCCACCAAGGACCCTCGCAAGTCGCTGCACGTCGATTCGGTGGATCTCCCGCCGCTGGGGCCCAACGAGTGCCTGATCGCGGTGATGGCCTCGGCCATCAACTTCAACACCGTCTGGACCTCGATCTTCGAACCGTTGCCCACGTTCACGTTCCTGGAACGCTTCGGACAAGAGAGTGAACTAGGAGCGCGCCACGATCTCGACTATCACATCGTCGGTTCCGACGCGTCCGGAGTCGTGCTGCGAACCGGGCCGGGCGTGACGCGCTGGAAGGTGGGCGACCGGGTAACGGTGCACTGCAATTACGTCGACCTCGAGGCCCCCGAGGGTCACAACGATTCGATGATCGATCCGAGCCAGCGGATCTGGGGTTTCGAGAGCAACTTCGGCGGCATGAGCGACATAGCCATGGTCAAGGCGAACCAGCTCATGCCCAAGCCCAAACACATGACCTGGGAGGAAGCGGCCTGTCTCGGGCTCGTTTCGTCGACCTCCTACCGCATGCTCGTCGGAAGAAACGGCGCCAACATGAAGCAAGGAGACGTGGTGCTCATCTGGGGCGCCACCGGCGGACTCGGTGGCTTCGCCTGCCAGTACGTCTTGAACGGTGGCGGCATCCCCGTGGGCGTCGTCTCGTCGCAGGAGAAGGCCGAGATCCTGAACGCGATCGGAGTCGAGCACGTCATCGATCGCAAGGCCGAGGGTTACGAGTTCTGGAGCGACGGCAAGCAGAACGCCAAGGAGCAGCGGCGTTTCGGGAAGGAGGTGCGCGGGCTCGCCGGAGAGGACCCCGACATCGTCCTCGAGCATCCCGGTCGTCAGACCTTTGGAACGAGTGTCTTCGTCGCCAAGAAGGGCGGAACTATCGTCACCTGCGCGTCCACCTCGGGTTTCCTCCACGAGTACGACAACCGCTATCTGTGGATGCACCTGAAGAGGATCATCGGGAGTCACTTCGCCAACTACCAGGAGGCCTGGGAGGCCAACCGGCTCGCGTGTCTCGGCAAGATCCACCCGATCCTGTCCGAGACCTATCCGCTCGCCGAGGTGGGTGAAGCCGCATACCAGGTGCACCAGAACCTTCACCACGGAAAGATCGGCATCCGGGTGCTGGCCCCGGAGGACGGGCACGGTGTCGGGGACCCCGAACTGCGCGCCCGTCACATCGACAAGATGCGCAGCGTCCGCAAGTTCAGCGACTAACTGGCTGTCGGGTGGTCCCTCAGGCGTTCACCTCGAAGATCAGCGCGTCGCCCTGCCCCCCACCACCGCACAGCGCGGCCGCTCCGGTGCCGCCACCACGGCGCTTGAGCTCGTAGAGGAGCGAGACGGCAAGGCGCGCGCCGGTGCACCCGATCGGGTGTCCGAGCGCAACCGCTCCACCGTTGACGTTGACTTTGCTCTCCCCTTCGGGCGAGCCGTTGAACAGCATCCTCGTCGCGTGGAGCGCAACGGCGGCGAAGGCCTCGTTGATCTCGATGAGGTCGAGGTCGTTGACCGAAAGCCCCGCCTTCTTCAAAGCCGACTGAATTGCGAGCGCGGGCACGGTGTGGAGGTAGGGGGGCTCGTCGGCCGACATTCCGTGCGCAACGATCTCGGCCAGTGGCGTCAGGCCGAGCTCCTCGGCGCGCTCCGCGCTCATAACGATTAGCGCGGCGCCGCCGTTGGATACCTGCGAGGCGTTCCCGGCCGTGATCGTGCCGTGGGCCTGGAACGCAGGCCGCAACTTGCCCAGCTTCTCGGCCGTGGTGCCCTGGCGCACGCCCTCGTCGGTGTCGAACACAACCGGATCGCCCCTGCCTTCGCCTCCTCCCGCCCGCCCCGCTCGCTGACGCTCGCGAGGAACCTCCAGCGGAACGATCTCCTCGGCGAACCTGCCCTCTGCGATCGCCCGCGCGGCACGTTCGTGGCTTCGGGCCGCCCACGCGTCCTGCTCGTCTCGCCCGATCGAGAACTCGGCGTTGACGTCGTCCGACTGATCGCCCATGTGCTTGTGATTGAAGGCATCCCAGAGCCCATCGTGAATCATCGAGTCGATGAGCTTGCCGTCGCCCATGCGGTAGCCCGTGCGCGCCTTCGTCAGCAGGTAGGGGGCCATGTCCATGGACTCCATCCCGCCTGCGATCACCGCGCTCACCTCGCCGGCGCGAATGAGCTGGTCGGCGAGTGCGATCGCATTGAGACCCGAGAGGCAGACCTTGTTGATCGTGATCGCCGGGACGCTCTTGGGCACTCCGGCCTCGACGGCCGCCTGGCGGGCGGTGATCTGTCCGGTGCCCGCCTGGAGTACCTGTCCCATGATCACGTAGTCGATCTGCTCGCCCGAGATGCCCGCTCGCTCCAGCGCACCCCTGATGGCGTGCGCACCGAGATCGGTGGCGGGAACCCCCGAAACGGCGCCGCCGAACTTTCCGATGGCCGTGCGGGCGGCCGAGACGATGACGGAACGAGGCATGGTGGCGCTCCTTTCGGGACCAGCGCGAGATGGAATTGGTGTTGATTGAGGTTCCAGTGTAAGGCTCCCGCACCGGCTTCTTTGTGCCGTGGTGCCCGTCTGGCGGGACCTCCCGCGCTCAGAATCGCGAAGTAGGCTTCGGCGATGGAGGACGTGGGGTTGTTCGGGCCCGGCAGCATGGTGTGGCGGGTCCACTCGGATCCGGCCTCGTTGATCGGGGGCCTGCGAGGTCTGCTCGTGCAGGCGCTGCATCCGGTCGCCATGGCGGCGGTGTCCCAGCACAGCGACTACCGCGAGGATCCCTGGGGCCGGCTCAACCGGACGTCCGAATACCTCACCATCACCACCTTCGGCGACACGCGGCGGGCGCACGCGGCGGCCGCGCGGCTCCGCTCGATCCACCGGCGCATCAGCGGTACCGACCCGGTAACCGGGCGAAGCTACCGCGCCGACGATCCCAACCTGTTGCTCTGGGTCCACAACGTCGAGGTGCATTCCTTTCTCGCCGGCTTCCGGGCCTACGGGGGCCGGGTGACACCCGCGGACGCGGATCGCTACGTCACCGAGATGGTGCGCCACGCCGAGCTCGTCGGGTTGAGCGCCGACGACGTGCCGCGCTCTTATGCCGAGGTCGATTCGTACCTGGCGAACTACGAGGGTCTCGCGCTGACTCCCGCCGCGCGCGAGGGCATGAGCTACGTGCTGAATCCCCCGATGCCGCTCGCGTTGAGGCCTCTATGGTCGATCCCGGCGGTCGCGTCGATCGCGATACTCCCCGAGGACGTGCGCGACCTATACGGAATCCCCTGGTTCCGCCCCGCCACACCGCTCGTGAGAGCATCCACCACAGCCCTCCTCCAGACCGTGAAGCTCCTCCTCCCTCCGCCCCCTCCGGTGCGCGAGGCCTTGGAGCGAGCCGAACGACTGGCCGCGTAGGCACTCACCGCGGGCGCGAACCGGTCCCTCGGGAGGATACCGCCCTTAGGATGCCTCCATGCTGAACAGGATCGAACACGTCGCCCTTGCGGTCGCCGATCTCGATGCGGCCGTGGCCCACTACTCGGGGATCTGGGGACTCGAGGTCTCGCACCGCGAGCGCGTGGCCGATCAGGGAGTCGAAGAGGTCATGCTTGCACTCGGAGATTCCCACCTCCAGTTGCTCGGTGCCATCGAACCCGACACCACGGTCGGCAGGTTCCTGGAGCGGCGCGGCGAGGGGTTGCATCACATCGCGTACGAGGTCGACGACCTCCGCGCGACGCTTGCGTCACTCGAGGAAAAGGGCATTGAATTGATCGACGAGGAGCCCAGACCCGGAGGACGCGGCCATATGGTGGCCTTCGTCAACCCGAAGTCGAACCACGGGCTCTTGGTCGAGCTCATCCAGCGCTAATCGACAAGGATCAAGTGCAAGGGTCCACTAATACGGCGGCCATCAAGGCGGCCCCCTCACCACTTCGCAATCCCGCGTTCCGCAAGCTGCTGGCCATCTCGGTCACGGTGGCAATCGGCTACGGGTTGGTGGTTCCCGTGCTGCCGAACTTCGCTCGCAGCTTCGACGTCAGCCTGGCGGCGGTTGGCCTGGTGTTCTTCGTGTTCGGGCTGACGCGCTTTGCATTCGGCCTCGTCGGCGGCCTGGTGGTCGATCGTTTCGGCGACCGCTTCAGCGTCATCGCGGGTCTGTTGATCGTGTCGCTGTCCTCATACGCGTCGGGATTGGCGGCCACCTTCCCTCAGCTCGTCGCGGCCCGAGGCTTCGGAGGGGCGGGCTCCGCCCTGTTCATCGCGGGTCTGATGAATCGGATCATCCGCACGATCGAACCAGAGGCCATGGGGCGAGCCACCGGCCAGTTTCGCTCTTCGTTTCTGGTGGGGATCAGCGTCGGACCCCTGCTCGGGGGACTCGTTGCCAAATACTTCGGCGCCTCCGCGACCTTCCACGTCTACGGCACCGGGCTTCTGATCGCGGCCGCTATCGCCTTCTTCGTGATGGCGGGTCAGTCCCTCGACGAGGCCGCCAGACGAACGAGCCCGCTCGAGTCGCTGCGCGCGGCCACCCCGCTGCTCCGCGACCCCCGCTACGTCCTGGCGCTCGCGGCCACCTTCGTCGGGTGGTGGGTGCTCGCGGGACCGGCCCACACGATCGGGCCGGTATTCGCAGCGGAGGAGCTCGACTTCAGCCAGTTCGCCATCGGGGCGGCGGTGACCCTCCTGTCGATCGGCGAGGTTCTCATCCTGTTCGTCGCCGGAAGCGCTGCCGATCGTCTGGGGCGAAAGGCGGTGCTGGTGCCGTCGCTCGTGGTGACCGCGGTGGCCGTAGCGCTGCTCGGTCAGATCGAGTCGGTCGCGTGGGCCTATTTCCCCCTGATGGTTGCCGCCGGCGCGGGTGTGGCGGCGGGGAGCACGGGGGCGGGCGGCCTGCTGGCGGATTCCATCAGGGCGCGGGGAGCGCAGGTAAAGGGCGGTTCGGGCGCCGCCGTGGGCGTGAACCAGATGGCCGGTGACCTCGGCTATCTGCTTGCCCCCACCACCGTCGGTTTCCTGGCCGAGGTGGGGGGCTTCGCGCTGGCCTTCGGCGCGGGCGCGGTCCCGGCCGCCGTGCTTCTCGCCTGGACCCTGACTTTGCCGAACTATCGCGCCGCGCGCGCCGAGACCGAGGAGTCACCACCGGAGGCCCCGGTGGGATCCGACTCCGTCACTCTGTAGGCCTCGAGCGCCCGAGGCTTTGTTTAGGGTGGAGCGGTGAGCACGCCGAGCTACGAAAGTGCGGGGGTCAGAGGCCAAACGGACGCACTCTCCGCGGTAGAGCGCCATCTTCGCCCCACCTTCTCTTTTCCGGCGAACGGCGAGGTCCTCACCGACTTCGGTCACTACGCAAGCGTCATAAAGCTCTCCTCCGAACTGGCCCTCGCGCTCTGCACCGACGGCGTGGGATCGAAGTCCATCGTGGCCTCGGCTATGAATCGTTACGACACCATCGCCTTCGACTGCGTAGCGATGAACGTCAACGACCTGCTCTGCGTGGGTGCTCGCCCCCTTGCGATGGTCGACTACCTCGGAGTCCACACGCTCGATTCCAAGCGCACCGACGAACTGCTGGGCGGACTAAGCGCCGCCGCCAAGGAGGCGGGGATCGCGGTGCCGGGCGGGGAGATGGCACAACTTCCCGAGGTCATCGGGTCGGATGGCCGGGTTCCCGGCGATCCCACGGCCTTCGACCTGGTCGGAACCTGCGTCGGAACCCTTCGTCCGGATGACTTGATTCTCGGTCGCGCCATCGCGCCCGGCGACGCCCTGATCGGGCTCGCGTCGTCCGGGTTGCACTCGAACGGCTACACCCTCGCGCGGCGCGTGCTGCTCGAGGATTCTGGGATGCGGCTCGACGAGCACGTGGAGCCTCTGGGGCGCACGCTCGGGGAGGAGCTTCTCGAACCGACCGAGATCTACGTGAGAGCCGTGACCGCGCTGTGGGATGCAGGCGTCGAAACACGCGGACTGGCGCACATAACCGGGGAGGGTTTCTCAAACCTCGTGCGCTTAGAAGCGCCGGTCGGTTACGAGCTGGACCAGATGCCCGAGCCCCCACCCATCTTCGACCTCATTCGGGAACGCGGGGACATCGAGCACGCGGAGATGTTCCGGGTCTTCAACATGGGCGTGGGTATGGTGATCGTCACGCCCGCTTCCCACGAGCGCCGGGCCCTCGCCGCGCTCGAGAACGCGGGTCAGAGCGCACAGCGAATCGGAACCGTAAGCGACGAGGTCGGGATCGTTCGCTTGAAGCAACACGACCTCGAGCTGGCCGTTCCTCCGGCGGGTTAGCTCCCCCCGGGTAAGGCCGGATCCGGTTTCGGAGGCTTGGTTCCCTCGAGCGGCGCGTCGATGATGTCGCCCTCGCCGGGCTTATCCGGCTGGTCGTGTCCCTCCTCGACCGGCTTCTGGGCCCCGGAGGAGGGCGAGGGCGGTGAAGCGTCGCCGGTCCGAGCGGCGGGTTCGCCGGCCCTGGAATCCAGCTCGCCCACGTGCGGCCCCAGGTCATGGGCGGCCGCGCCCAGCTCGCCGGACGCGCCCGCGGTCACCCCAGTCACACCTGCGATGGCATCCACCAGCCGTCCGGCGAGCCGCGGCCCGACCAGATCGATCAGGAGTCGCTCGAGCTCGTCCGGGTCCAGCCCTCGCCTCCCGGCCAGGCTCTTGAAGGCGCGCAACTGCTCACGCGTGAGCTTCACCGTGGATCCGTCGGGGAGCCGGAGGGTGCGGATCTCGTTGTGCTCGGCCGGTTTTCCCTTCGACGAAGCATCGTTGTAGCCGCGCGCGGGAGTTCCCTCGCCGGGGGCCCGGCCGAGATCCGAGAGAAACGAAGCCAAACCCAAGCCCGCGACCGAGAAGGTCAGGAGCACCGCGGAGACGAGTGCGGCGGCCAGGGTGCGCGCGAGCCGAAGGCGGGTCACCTTCGCGCGTCTCCTGGCGGCCGCAAGCTTTACTTCGTTGACCCGCTCGACGAGAGCAACTTGCTGCGCCCGAACGTCCTGCTCGAGGTCGTCGATCAGGCTGTTCGCGGCGCCCACTTCACCCGCCCTCATGAGGGTGGCCGAGAACGCCAGCTTGTCGTCCGCGGCCTCTCGTGCGCGCCGGGAAAAAGCGCGCGCCGAACGGGTGAGCTCGAAGCCGGCGATCTCCTCGTCGCTGGCTGCCCGATCGCGCTCGCCCTTGAGCTCTCCAAGCGCGCGCCGAAGCCGACCGATCCACATAGAGGAGGGGTTCGCTCTTGCGCGGCGCTCCCCTGCCGTCCCGGCCGAGCCTTTTCTAGACCCGCCGGTCAGTTCCCCGAAGCACCGCTCGGGGGCGGCTATTGTGGCGCCCATGGCAACCGAAGAGAGAGAAACAGAGGACTCGTTAAGGGAACAGGGCCGGGCGGCCGCAGCCGCGCAGACGGCCTCCGCGGAGGATCGTCTGGCGCAACTCGAAGCCAAGCGAGCCGAGGCGCGCGCCGCCGGGGGCGAACAGGCCGTGGAGCGGCAGCACGACCGGGGAAAGCTGACGGCGCGCGAACGAATCGAGGGCCTGCTGGACAAGGGCTCCTTCGTCGAGACCGACCAGTTGATGAGGCACCGAAGCTACGGCTTCGGCATCGAGAACAAGCGCCCTTACTCCGACGCGGTGGTCACGGGTTGGGGCTCGATCGATGGTCGCAAGGTCTTCGTCTTTGCCGAGGACTTCACCGTGTTCGGTGGATCGCTCAGCGAGGTCATGGGCGAGAAGATCTGCAAGGTCATGGACCTGGCGATGGCCAC
>JBOGWW010000316.1:0-7816 GCA_050693655.1 Actinomycetota bacterium
GGAGACGGGGTGGGAGAGTAGGTCGTCGCCGGAATTATCTCTGGGGGATCGCCCATTTCGGGCGATCCCCTTTTCCGTATGGCCCAAATAGCTTTCAATGGGCTTCAACAGCACGCATAGTAGGGCCACCGTCCCGGGTTCGGCCGCGGGACAACCTTTGAAACAGGGGGAAGAACATGAAGAAGTTGCGTCTGCTGACCGTCCTGTCGTCCGTCCTGCTGCTGATCGCAGCCTGCGGAACCGCCGGGGAGGAGGCCGATCCCACGAGCGCCAACGGCGACTCAGGCGGCGAGGGCGCCGAGGCCACCGGCCTGCTCGCGGCGGTCCAGGACTCCGGCGTCCTGCGGGTCTCGACCGACCCCGCCTATCCGCCCCAATCTTCCGTGACCAAGAGCGGCGAGTACGAGGGCTTCGATATCGACGTCGCCACAGAGATCGCCGAGCGACTGGGCGTGGAGGTCCAGTGGGAGACGCCCTCCTGGGACGTCATCACCGCGGGTAACTGGGCGGGACGTTGGGACGTCAGCGTCGGTTCCATGACGGTGACGCCCGAGCGCGCGGAGGTGCTCGAGTTCACGCCCGCCTACTACTTCACGCCGGCCGCGGTCGCGGTGCACGGGGACAACACTTCGATCACCGACACCGAGAGCGACCTCGACGGTAAGACCATCGGAGTCTGCGGAGGCTGTACCTACGAGTCCTATCTCGAGAAGTCGCTCGAGATCCCCGGCTACGAGATGGACTTCATCATCGACGACGCAGACGTCAAAGCGTACGACACGGACTCGTCGGCGATCGCCGCCCTGGAGCTAGGAGACGGGACCCGCCTCGACGCGGTGATGTCCGCTCTGCCGACGCTCGAAGGAGCAATTGACAAGGGCAAGCCGCTCAAGCTCGTGGGCGATCCCGTTTTCTACGAGCCGCTCGCGGTCGCCATCGACAAGAACGCCCCGGAGGATCCAGTCCCTCTCACCGAGGAGATCGGCCGGATCATCGAGGAGATGCACGCGGACGGGACGCTCAGCGAGCTCTCGATGAAGTGGTACAACACCGACCTGACCATGGAGACCTAGTCCGAATCTCTGCGGAGTCATAGAGCGGAGACGATTTGATGGCGAGCATGCCGGCGTCGGCTAGACGCATGCGCGATGCGTTCGAAGCCCGGTCGGCGCGCGTTCCCTACCGGGTCAAGCTCGCACTGGTTTGGCTGGGCATCTTCGCGCTGCTTGCGGCCTGGTTCATGTCCTACGGCTTCGACACGGAGTTCATGCTGGAGTGGGCGCCGTACATCGTCCGAGGGACGGGGATCACCTTGATCGTCTGCGTCGCCTCGATCGTGCTGGCGACGACGCTCGCGTTGTTCGGAGCATTGTGCCGGCTCTCGAAGAACCCATTGCTGAACGGTGGCGCATCCTTCTACGTGTCCTTCATCAGAGGTACACCGCTAATCGTCCAGATCTTCTTCGTCTACCTGGCCTTTCCGCAATTGGCGCGCTTCGCACCTTCGTACATGAGCGGATTCTTCCTGCTGGATGCGATACCCGCTGCGATCCTTGCGCTCGGCGTCAACTACGGCGCGTACATGACGGAAATCTTCCGCGCGGGTATCCAGTCGGTTGGTCATGGTCAGATCGAGGCCGCGCACGCGCTTGCGATGAGCGTGGCGCAAACCACTCGCCGCATCGTTCTGCCACAGGCGGTGCGGATGGTGATACCACCGGTTGGCAATGAGTTCATCGCGATGCTGAAGGATTCCGCCCTGGTGAGCTTCATAGGTGCAACCGACCTCTTCTTCCGAGCCTCCAAAACGGGACAGCAGAACTTCCGTGCGCTGGAGACACTTGTGATCGCGGCCGCCGTCTATTGGCTGCTGACGAGCATCTTTTCCTTCTTCCAGTCTCGCCTCGAGAGAAGGATGGCCGTCGGCTACGTCAGGGATACGACCCATGGCCACTGACGTCATCCAGATCGAGCAGCTCGATAAGCACTTCGGTGACTTGCACGTTCTCAAAGAGGTGTCGCTCACCGTAAAGAGCGGCGAGGTCGTGGTGCTCTTCGGGCGCTCGGGCTCCGGCAAGTCGACCCTGCTGCGCTGCATCAACTTCCTCGAGGAACCCACCAGCGGAATCGTCCAGGTCGGCGAGATTCGCATGGAGGTCGGCCCCGCGTTGCGCGCTCGCCGCGAGAGTATTCGCGAGATCCGCGAACGCTGCGGGATGGTTTTCCAGGAGTTCAACCTCTTCCCGCACCTGTCGGTGCTCGAGAACGTCATCGAGGCGCCCTGCACGGTCAAAGGGGAGTCACGAGAGAGGGCGTCGAAACGCGCCATGGAATTGCTGGCCCGGGTGGGATTGGAGGAGAAGGCGAAGGAGTACCCGATCCGGCTCTCCGGCGGACAGAAGCAGCGCGTGGCCATCGCCCGCGCGCTCGCCATGCAGCCCGACATCATGCTGTTCGACGAGCCGACCTCGGCGCTCGACCCGGAGTTGATCGGTGAGGTCCTGGCGGCGATGCGAGATCTGGCGAGAGACGGTATGACGATGGTGGTCGTGACGCACGAGATGGGTTTCGCGCGCGAGGTGGCAAACCGGATGGTGTTCATGCACGAGGGCCGGCTGGTCGAGGAGGGCCCGCCGGCGCAGATCATCGGATCGCCGTCGGACCAGCGGACCAGGCGCTTTCTCGAGGCGGTGCTCTAGAAAACGAAAGACCCCCTCTGAGGGGGTCTCTCGCTAAGCGGTCCTCTAGGCCTCGACCTCGACCGTGACGATCCTGGTCTTCTGGCCGAGGAAGTCCTCGGCGACCTCGGATTCGTGGCCGACCACCTTGAAGCCCTTTGCGCTGATCGACTTCTTGGTGACCTCGACGGCCTGATTCTCCGGAAGTTCGACGGCGAACACGCGCTTGAACGTTCTCATGGGACCTCCTTTTCGAAACCGGCGCCGCAGCACCCGCGAAGCATCGACTGGATGGGGCGCGAACCTGAGATTTACCCCGGTCGTAGCTCCGATTAACCCCCCAGGGCGGGCAACCGCCGGCGCTCAAGCGGGGGCCCGTTTGGTCCGATATCCAGGACATGGAAAAACCCGTGTTGAGGGACGGCACCTGGTGGCAGCACCACGACGATCACTGGTACCGGTGGAACCCCACCTCCAACCAGTGGGAGCTGGGCGCGCATCCCCCTCCGCCGCCGCCCCCTCCCGCCCCCACAGAGATCCCCGCGAGACGGGTCGCCGCGGAGCACCCGGCGCGCGCCTACACCGGTTCGGGCAAGCCCGTCGAGGAGCTCGATGGGGGTAACACCTGGTCCTCGGTGACGCTGCGGACCGAGACGGATCCCTCCCCGGGCCTGGACCCGGTGCAGGTCGCGTCGACGCGCGGGCCGCAGACCAAGCTCGCGGTCCTCGGGTTCGTCGCGCTCGCGATCGTCGTGGCGTTCGGGGCCTACACCTTCCTCCTCAAAGGCAGTGGGGCTCCCAGCGACGAAGACCTCGACGCCGCCCTGGTCGCGCTCACAGGCTACGAGTACCAGGAAGCTCCCGAGCAATTCCAGGACATGATCGATGCAACCATCGAAGAAGAGCCAATGCTGGCCGAGCACGTCAGCGGGTTCGACCTTAGGTTCGTAGAGCGCGCGGACCGATTCGTGGGTTCCGTTGCGGTGGTGGGCTACCAACCTGGGAGCTTCGAAGACGAGCTCGACAAAAGCGCCAACGCGAGCCTCATGGCGAGCTTCAACCGATCCGGTGAGGCAAAGCTTCTGGGGGCCAAGCTGAAGAAGGTCGAGCGAGGCAACGCAACCATGTACGAGGTCACCGTCCCGGGTGCATCCATGACCATGTTCCTAAAGGAGGAGAAGGGGATGATGTTCTTCGTCGCCACCTCCGACGCCCGTTCCGGACGAAAGATCTCCAAGCAGCTCGCCCTCGCGAACCTGTAAGGGGAGCGCCGTCCGAGCCGGTTCTGCCCTCCCTTATGGTGGAACCATGAGCCGTCGGCCAAAGCGATCCAGCGGCCCGCGCGTCCAGCCAGGCAGACCCGCAAAGCCCCCCAGGGACGACCGGGATCGCCGGGGACGTGCGGACCGAAAAGCGTTACGAGATCAAAGGAACCAAAGAGACAAGGCCGGGAAGCGGTCCCACCGGCCGCTTGTGCACCTGCCCGACGAGGTCGTGGGCGAGCTCAAGGGAACGGCTCGGCCCGGCAAGGGCCAGATCCTCGTACAGGTCTTCGCCGAAGCGGCCACGGCCTTCGAAGAGGAGGACTTAACCGAGGCGATACGCCTCGGCGAGCAGGCGAAGCACATCGCGCTGAGATCGGCAACGGTGCGCGAGCTGCTGGGGCTCGCCTACTACCGCGACGGACAATTCAAACGTGCCGCGCGCGAACTCTCGGCTTTTCGCCGAATCGCGGGATCGACCGAGCAGAACCCGGTACTTGCGGACTGTTACCGGGCGATGGCCAAACCCGAGCGCGCGCTCGAGCTGTGCGACGAGATCAATTCTTCGGTGCCGGACCCCATCCGCTACGAGGGGACCATCGTGGCCGCGGGGGCTTTGACCGAGCTGGACCGCACGGACGAGGCCATCGCGCGGATCGAAGCCCTCGAGCTCAACCCGGCGAGTGCGGGAGAGCATCACCTGCGCGCCTGGTACGTGCTGGCCGACCTGCTCGAACGGCGCGGCCGCTTCACTCAGGCGCTCGACTACTTCGATGCGGTCGCGGCCGCCGACGCCGAGTCCACGGACGCACCTGAGCGCGCCCGCAGACTCAGGCAAAAGCAGTAAGTCGCCGTCACCAGGACATCTTCCGGACGCTGTTCTGAATCTCCTTCCATTCTCGCTTGCGCTGCATCGCCAGGCGCTGGTCCTGCTTCGAGCGCTGGTATTCGAGTTCGCGCTGCAGCTTGCGCCAGTCCTGAAGCCGCTGGACGTCGATCACTCCGGCGGTGATTCCCGCCAGCACCGCACAACCGGGCTCCGTGGAGTGACGGCGGTCTCTGAAGCGGCAGCTCGCCGCGGTTCCTCGACGTCTGAAAAAGTCGACGCGACGCCATCACCCTGGTCCCACAGCTTGAGCCCGCGAAGGCCCGGCGTGTCGACCAGCACTCCACCACCCGGCAGAGCGATGAGCTCGCGCCGCGTCGTGGTGTGACGGCCCTTGCCGTCGCTGCGAACGTCGGTGACTTCCTGAGTGTCGTTTCCGACGAGCGCGTTGACGAGGCTCGATTTCCCCGCCCCGGACGAGCCGAGCAACACGCCCGTGCGGCTGCCCGAGAGGGTGTCCCGTACGTCTTCGAGGCCTGCTCCCGTCGCGCTGCTCGTAAGCAAGATGGGAACTCCGAGGGCGACCGACTCGACTCGCTTCAACTCGTACACGATGTCCTCGGGATCTCCCGCAAGGTCGCTCTTCGTGAGCACGACGACCGGGTCGGTGCCACCCGACCAGGCGAGCGTGAGGTAGCGCTCGATCCTGCGCAGATTGACTTCGAGCTCGAGGGAGGCCAGAAGAAAGCTAACGTCGATGTTGGCCGCAAGGACGTGCTCCTCGGTCGCCTTTCCCGCTACGTTGCGGGAGAAGCTGGTGGGGCGCGGCAGCTCCGGGTGGACCGTGGCCCGGTCCTCGTCGTGCGGCTCGAGGACGACCCAGTGGCCGGTGACGGGTAGTTGGGCGCGCGCCGAGGCCGTGTGCCTCAACCTGCCCGTGAGCTGTGCCCAAAGCTGACCCCCTGCGGTCAGCACCGAGTAGGCGCCGCGGTGCTCCGCGAGAACCCGCCCGGGCTCCATATCTCGAGGCCAGGAGGCGAATTCATGCTCGCGCTGTTCGTCCCAGCCGAGCCCATACAAACGTTTCGTACCGTGCAACTGAAGACTCCTTCATTCGGGCGCGTGAGGACGCGCCAAGAGTGATCGAAAGGTCGTGCGATCCGCCGTCCGGCGGGGAGAGGAAGACCTCTAGAGAACGCCGGAGGCAGGGCCGACTATCGGGAAGATCTTCGTCATTAGCACCCACCTCCTCGGTAGCGAAACGTGCGCAACACCCGGCGCGTTGCGGCCTGGAGCACTCTATGCCGTGATGACCCGCGAATGCAAGGCCGCGTGCCTATTTCGTTTGCTTGTCGAAGTACCGCATGTATCCCCACGTGTTCATCCGGTAAGAGGTCGTCTGGTCCATGCGGTTGACTGCATCCTCGTCGACCTTCCCGCCCATCTCGGCGCGGGAGCGCGCGGTAATCAGGCGAGTCACCTCGTCGAGATCGCTCGTTTGGGCGCGTGCCTCTTCAACCCATTGGCCCCAGGTGCGTAGGGCCGCGCTGGCCTCCTCGCAAACCTCCTGCGGCGAAGCGGAGTTCACACCGCCCGCCGGCGAGGAGTAGTGGGTCAGATAGACCTCTTCCGGATCGAGCTCTTTGATGCGCTCGATCGAAGCGACGGCAGCCTCGAGGTCGAACTCGGGAGGGGGAGTGGCGGGACGCATGACGCCGATGTCGACGAGTCGCACGCCCAAGGCATCGCCCACGAAAGCGACGCCACTAGAGGTGTCGAGAAAGGTGTGGTGGTGGCCCGCGTGTCCGGGCGTGTCCACCGCCTGCAGGGTACGGCTGCCGAGCGAGATCTTGTCACCGTCGGCGAGAGCGACTATGCGCTCCCCATCGAGGGGGTCGATACCGCCCCATAGCCTCTCCATGTCGTCCCCGTAGATGCGCGCCGCGCTCGACCACAGTTTCGAAGGATCCACGAGATGCCGGGCACCCACCTCGTGAACGGCAACGCGTGCCTCGGGGAAATCCTGGGCCAAGGTGCCCGCGGCTCCGGCGTGGTCGAGGTGTATGTGAGTGACGATTATCCAGTCCAGGCGCTCGATCCCGGCGCTTCGAAGCCCCGCGCGCACGTGCTCGATGCTGGAACGGGGCCCGGTCTCGATGACGGCGGTCTGCTCGCCGGTTAGCAGGAAGACCCCGGTGATGCCCGGGAGACCGTGCATACGGGTGTCGATGACCTGGATGGGGTCGCTCATCTTGTCCTCTCACCGAGTGGCTTGCCCGACTCGTCCTCCGAGAGGGTAGCGTTTGCGCCGGATGAGTCCTACCAAGCCGAAGCCCGCCGCCGTGCTGATCGTGAATCCCAACGCCGGTCGCCTCGAGGACGCGACGAGGAGTGAAGTCATCAGCGCGCTCCGCGAGCGCTTCCGCATCGAGGGTTACTCGACCACGGCGCGCGACAGCGGTATAGCCATCGCCTCCCAGGTAGCAGATGCCGGCGCGCGGCTCGTGATCGCATTCGGGGGAGACGGTCATATCAACGAGGTCGCGAACGGTCTGGCGGGAACGACGACGGCGCTCGGGATCGTTCCCGGTGGAACCATGAACGTCTTCGCACGAGTGCTCGGAATCCCGCTCGATCCGATCGCGGCGGTCGATCATCTCGAGGGCGCCCTGCGACGGGAGACGGTCGAGGTTCCTCTCGGCCTAATGGACGGGCGCTACTTCACGTTCTCGGCGGGTTGCGGATTCGACGCCGAGGCGGCGGGCCGCGTCGAGCGTTACGTGCCGGCCAAGCGACGCTTCGGCGAAATGTTCTTTTACTGGAGTGCCTTCAGAGTGTTGACGGGTACCTACCGGCACCGGAAGCCCACGATGATGCTCCGAGGTGAGTTCGGCGAGGTTCCCGTGGCGATGGCGATCGTCTGCAACGCCGGGCCCTACGCGTACCTCGCCAATCGTCCGGTCAACCTCACGCCTCACGTGGACCTGTTCAAGGGGATAGATGTGTTCGCTCTCAAGTCCATGAGGATCGAGTCGCTTCCGATGTACGCG
>JBOGWW010000317.1:0-4133 GCA_050693655.1 Actinomycetota bacterium
GCCTAGTGGTCGCCGACGGCCGTTCGGTGCAGCCGGAATCAGGGGAGGAATCTTCGTGAAGATAAGAGCCGCGGTGCTCGCCGTGATCGTGGCGGCATCGCTCGTCCCGCTCGCCTCTCCAGCATCCGCGATACCCCCCAGGGCCAAGGTCCGGAAGTACAAGATGGGCCTCAACTTCCCCGTCGATATGGCCTGGGTACCCAAGACCAGAACGGTCTACTTCACCGAGAAGAACACCGGCAGGATCCGCATTCTCAGGGGGCGGAGGCTCAAGAAGCGGCCCTGCGCGAGGTTGAACGTCAACTCCACCGGCGAGCGTGGTCTCCTCGGCATCGTGCTGCACCCGAACTTCAAGAAGAACCGGTACCTCTACGTCTACTTCACCAAGGCCAGCCCTTTGCAGCACCAGGTCAAGCGCTTCACCGTCCGCAGGGGACGCTGTCGGAACCCCAAAGTCATCGTGGGTGGTATCAGCGCGAGTTCGGGCGGCTATCACAACGGAGGCCAGATCGAGTTCGCCGGCGGCAAGCTGTACGTCTCAACGGGCGAGCAGCACCAGCCGGGCTTGGCGCAGCAAACCGACAACCGACTGGGAAAGATTCTGCGCTACAACCCGAGCGGATCGGTTCCCAATACCAACCCCTTCGGTAACGCAGTGTGGAGCTACGGACATCGCAATCCCTTCGGGCTCGCCCATAAGCCGGGGACAACGATCATCTACTCCACCGAGAACGGGCGGAATTGCGACGACGAGTTCAACGTCATCAAGAAGGGCCGTAACTACGGATGGGGAAACGGCTACGAATGCGGAACACGAGGTGTGGGTCCCAACCCAAAGCGTCCCGAGGTGCGCTGGCGGAACATCATCGTCCCGACCGATCCGGCCTTCTACAGGGGCAAGTTGAAGGTGCTCAACGGAGACGTCTACACGGGTGACTTCCACGGACGCATCCATCGCCTGATCATGAACCGGAAGGATTCGCGGGTTCGCAAGCGGCGGGTCATCCTTCGCGGACAGAATGGAATCACCGATGTCATGAAGGGTCCCGGCGGTTGGCTCTACTTCGCCACGACCAACGGGATCAAACGCATCGTTCGCAAATAGCGCGCGTTTCCCTGAGACGTCTCTCAGGCCTCGCTTAGAGGTAGGTGCCCCCGTGCGCGTCGGGTTGCTGCTCGCCGCGTTGGCGACCCGGCGGGAGACCGGGCCGTCGCATCTCGTCGAGGCGGGCTCTCGTCTCCATCTGCTGTGCGAACAACATGGCCTGGATGCCGTGGAACAGGCCCTCTAACCATCCGACGAGCTGGGCATGCGCGATCCGCAGCTCGGCATCACTTGGGACTCCGTCCTCGTCGAAGGGAAGACTCAATCGTTCGAGCTCCTCCCGCAGCTCCGGCGACAGTACCTCGGAGAGCTCTTTGACGGAGGTCTCGTAGATCTCGCGCAGACGCGTGCGACTGGCGTCGTCGAGCGGTGCCTGCCGCACCTCGTCGAGCAGCTGTCGCACCATCGCCCCGATGCGCATCACCTTGGCCGGGGATTCGACCCTCTCGGCCTGCTCCTGGCCCTCGCCTTCCTCGGCTTCGGATACACCCTGGCCCGGTACCACGATCATGGGTTCCCGTTGCTGTTCGAATCGTTGGGACATGTCACTCTCCCGTAGTCGCAAATGCGGCCTTGTCGCCCATGGTAGTCGCCTGCCCGGGTGAGGACTGTCGAATCATCGCCAACTCCGATAACGTCGAGCCGGGCGGAGAGCTCACTACGAAATCGATGGGGTGGATGGACAACCGGGCGCGAGAGCTGCAGGTGGCAACGGCCAAGATAATTCCGCCGGTGCGGGGCGCACCCGTACTCGAGCGACCGCGCCTCGAGAATCTGCTTAACGAGGTCACGACGAGGCGGCTCACCACCGTCATCGCCGACGCCGGTTTCGGCAAATCGACGCTCCTGGGCTCTTGGTCGAGCGCGATCACGCCCGCCTGGTACACGGTCACCCCGGAAGACCGGAGCCTTCCCACCTTCGCGCTCGGATTGCTGGCCGCTCTGCGGCTGCGCGTGCCCGATCTTCCGGGGGAGATCGCCGCGGGCATGATCGGTTCGAGCGGGCCCGACTCGGCCAGCGACGAAGCCGCCAGGGCTCGGGCCTTTGCCGCGGCCCTGTCGGAAATGCTCTACCACCAGCTCAAACGAGACCTCGTCTTGATTCTCGACGACTTCCACGAGCTCGGCAGCGGAAGTGCCTCGGTGCGCGTCATCGACGAGTTGAGCCGGCAGGCTCCCTCGAAGCTGCACCTGGTACTGGCCGGACGGTACGAGCTCCCCTTCCAGATCGAGCGACTTCGAGGGCAGGGGCAGGTGCTCGAGGTCACGGGGGCCGAGCTCACCTTCACCTTCGACGAGCTGCGGGAACTGCTCCGCTCGTCGCTCGAGGACTCTTCAGAGCAGTTCGCGCCCGATCTCCGGCGCATTACCGGCGGATGGCCGGCGGCGGTTCGGCTGACGCTTGAGTCGCTCAAGACCAGTCCGGTCGAGGAGCGCGCCGGGAGACTTGCGCGCGTGTCCGGAAGGGGTGGGCCTCTGTACGCCTACCTCGCCGGAGAGGTCTATGAAAGCGAGTCCCCCGAAGTTCGCAAGCTCGTACGGGAAATGGCCGTGCTCGACCGCTTTACCGCGGGTGTCTGCGAGGACCTCGGGATCCCCAACGCGGCGGAGTTGCTGTCGGTCCTGGCCCGGCGCGGCTTGTTCGTCGAACCCTCCGGACACGAGGAATGGTTCACACTCAACGCTCCCCTGGGCCAGTTCGCACGCGAGCAGCTGCCACTGGGCGACGACGAACGCCGTTGGGTCCATCGCACCGCTGCGCGCTGGTTCGAGACGCACGGTTACATCGAGGAAGCGGTCAAGTCGCTCGAGGCGATGGACGATCACGGCGAGCTGGCACGCCTGCTCGAGCAGCACGGTTCGACCCTGCTGGCACACGGCGCCGTCGATACCTTGATTCGAGCGATCGAGCGGGTTCCCCCCGATCAACGCGGTCGGCGCACATATCAACTCGAGGGGGAGGCGCTGCAGGTACGCGGTGACGGGGTCGGCGCGCTGGAGTGCTTCGAGCACGTGGCCCGAGACTCAGAACAGCTCGAACCGGAGATCGCGTGGCGAATGGTCCTGATCCACTATCTCAGCTCGGAACCCGACCTGGCACTTGCCACCTTCGAACGGGCCCGCATCGACGGTTCCGATCCGCGTAACGAGGCACTGCTCCTTGCGTGGACCGCGACCGTGCACTGGATGCGAGGCGAGGCCAAGATGTGCCGCGAGAACGCCGAGCAGGCGATGGCCAGGGCTCGAAGCGTCGGCGACTCGGAAGCGCTGGCAGTGTCGCACACGATCCTGGCTCTGCTCGCCGCGCTGGAGGCGGACCGGCGGGCCAACGACGCGCACTACATCCAGGCACTCGAGCATGCCGAGCGAACGCGCGACGTGCTGTTGATCGCCCGGGTCCGGACCAATCGCGCCTCGCACCACATGGAGGAGAGCTCTTATCCCGAGGCTCTCGAGGAACTGGACATCGCGATTCGTCTCGCGGATCTTGCCGGCTTCGTCATCATTCAAGCGCTGGCGCTGGCGAACCGGGGCGAGGTGAAGTTCCACCTCGGCAAGCTGGATGAAGCGATTGCCGACAACGAGGCCGCCAAGTCTCTGTACCAACGAGCGAACTCGCGCCGGGTCTCTTATCCGCTCTGCACGCTCGCGGACATCCACCGCGAGCGGGGCGAGAATGCGCTCGCGCGCGCGGCATACGAAGAGGCGATCGATCAGTCCGAAGAACCGAAGGACCTTCAGGCGCTGGTGCCCGCGCTGTTCGGCCTCGCGCGACTGCTGGCGACCGAGGATCCGGAGCGCGCCTCGGAATTGTCCGATCGCGCCATGGCTCTGGCCGTGGGGCTCGAGCGCGTTCCCGCGATGCTGGCCGCCGGCTGGGTGAAGGCGGCGCAAGGCAATCAGGAAGGTGCTCTGGCCCAAGGTGTCGAGGCGGCGCAGGAGGCGCGTACCCGTCGCGACCGGGCGGGGCTTGCCGAGGCGCTCGAGTTGCGCGCCATGACGTGTGGCGATGACACGCAGGGGGCGC
>JBOGWW010000318.1:0-10885 GCA_050693655.1 Actinomycetota bacterium
ACTCCCACCCCCCCACCGACCAAGGCACCTCCGGGGGCGCCACCAGCGCCGACACCGTCACCCTGAGCTTGACGGTCGCCGGCTCTAGATCGCGCTCCTTCGGTGAATCCGACCACTAGCGCTCGAGCGGAATGCGGATCTGGCTGCGGGTGCCGCCGTTGGTCGTTTGCGAGAAGGTCCCGTCCAGCTCGTCGATCAGCGAGCGCACGATCTGGAGCCCGAGCCTGGTGCTCTTGGCCGGATCCTCTTGGAGTCCGACCCCGTCGTCCCAGACGATCACCACGATGGCGGCCTCCTCGCGCGCCAGCTCAACTCCGATCGTCCCCGTGCGCGTCTCGGGGAAGGCGTGCTCGATCGAGTTCTGGATGAGCTCGGTCAGGCTCACCGCGAGCGGGGTGGCCAGGTCGGCCCCCAGTGGTCCCGTGCGACCTGACGTCTTGATCTCGATCTGCGCGTCGGGAGAGACCAAACCATCGGCCACCATCCGGCAGATGCGGCTGGCGACGTCTCCGAACTCGGCGACCTCCTGCGGCTGTTCGGACAGGGTTTCGTGCACCAGCGCAATCGAGCCGACTCGCATCACGCTCTCCTGAAGCACGAGCTTGGCCTCATCGGACGAAACCCGCCGTCCCTGCAAGCGCAACAAGCTCGCGATCGTCTGGAGGTTGTTCTTCACCCGGTGGTGGATCTCGCGGATGGTCGCGTCCTTGACCGAGATCATGCGCTCCTTCTGACGGAGCTCACTGACGTCGCGCACCAACACGAGCGCGCCGGTGATCGCGTCGGGCGCGATGAGCGGCAACACTCGGAGCCGGATGTGCGAGTCACCCCGGACCAGTTCGCCATCGAGCATCCTCTTGGTATGAATCGCCTCGCCCACGGGGGTGCCCCCCAGTCCCAGCTCGTCCAGGTAGCGACCGAGCACGTTTTGCTTCACGCCGAGGAGATGGATCGAGGAGAGGGCATTCGGCGACGCCCAGGAGACGAGGCCCTCTCCGTCGAGGACGAACAGGCCGTCGCTGACGCGCGGCCACTCGTGAGCAGCCGGGAAATCCTCGTAGGGAAAGTATCCGTCGCAGATCATCCGGCTAACGCGTTCCGCGCATTGCAGGTAGACCTGCTCGAGCCGGCCCGGACGCCGCGAGGTGGCGGGGCTGCCCTCCTTGGTGACGACGGCGATGACCTCGTCGTTGAACCGGACCGGTACCGCATCCATGCGGATCGGCACGCCGTCCACGAGCACGGGGTCATCCTGGCTCCAGACCCTGCCTTCGCGAAAGGCCCGCTCGACGATGGGCTGCTCGGGTTGGGTGACCCGCACACCGACCATGTCTTGCGGATAGAGAGTTTGAGACGTGAAGGGGCGCAGCTGGGCCGAGATCTCGAACAGCTCCTGCCCCATCACACGCACGTACAGCAGGAGATCGCTGAACGAAAGGTCGGCGAGCACCTGCCACGAGAAGCACAGCGTTCGCAGGCGCTCACTCTGACGTTTGTTCAGATCCGAGACTCGATATATGCGGTCCGCGAGCGTTGCCATCTGACCATTGATGCTACGGCCCCGCGACCCCATTAGGGTGAGCAATGCACTGCAGCCGGCACCACGACCGAGGAGAGGCGCCATCGTGCGTATCGCCATCCTGTCCGATATCCACGGAAACCTGCTCGCGCTCGAGGCGGTCATGGCGGATATGGAGGTTCAGCGACCGGACCAGGTCTGGTGCGGGGGGGATCTGGGATGGCTCGGGCCCTGGGCGACCGAATGCATCGGGCGCGTGCGAGAGGCCGGATGGCCGACGGTCAAAGGCAACACCGACGTCTGGATCACGGGCGATCCGCAAACCGTCGAGTCGGAAGAAGAGCGCTCGACCTTCAAAACCATCGCCGAGGAGCACGCGGTCTCGCAAGACGACGCCGAATGGCTGCTGAACCTGCCCCTCGGCCACACCGGGACCGGGTCGGTACTGTTGGTCCACGGAACCCCCGACTCGCCGTTCAGGGCACCGATGCCGGACGACCCCGCCCCCGACTTCGCCCCCTACGAGGACCGCGCGACGGTAGTCGTCTACGCGCACGTCCACCGCGCATTCATCCGGCGCCTTTCCGGAGGCACCCTGGTCGCGAACACCGGCGCGGTTGGCCTTCCGATGGACGGTGAGACCGCGAGCTATCTGCTGATAGATCGGAAGGGACCCGACATCACACTTCGCCACCGGCGCGTGGTGTTCGACCGGCGGGCGGGTCTGGCCGAGGCCAAGCGGATCGGCGGACTGGTCGGCGAACGCTTCGCGGAGATGCTGGGTCCTGCTTGATGGAGACCAGGCGTTACAGCGCGCAGGAGGCCAACGATTTGCTCCCCTACCTCGCTCCGACGCTAACCGAACTGCGCGACAAATTCATCAGGGCATCGGACCTGCGAGCGGAGGTCGCGCGCGAAGCCGCCGAGAATGGGGGTTCCTCCAAGCGCGCCAAGCTGCAGAAGATCCAGCAACGGATGGCCGAACTGATGACGCGCATCGCCGAGTGGGAGCTCGAGTTGCGCGACATCGATGCCGGCCTGGTCGACTTTCCGGCCGTGGTGGACGGCGCGCCCGCCTGGTTGTGCTGGAAGCTTGGCGAGCCGCGTGTGGGGTACTGGCACCCGACCACCTCTGGCTTCGCGGACCGGCGCCCCCTGTAGCCGGCGTGGGGGCTGAGCCGCGCAAGCAGCCGGTTGTTTGCTCTCGAGCAGGCGACCAACGAGTTCGTTGGCCCCCCTCTCGGTGGGTGGCTGACCGGGCTCGGCATCGCCTATTCGCTCACCACGGGAAGCGTCTTGTTCCTCGTTGCGGCGGGGTTGCTGGCGATGCTGAGGGGGCGCTACAAGTTGCCACGGTCGGTGGCCACAACTCTGCGCGCAGAGATCATCACCGGCGTTCGCTTCCTGTACGACAACCCGTTGCTGAGAACGACCGTCGTCATCGTCGCAGTACTCAATCTCGTCGGGATGGCAACGCAGGCGGTGCTTCCGCTCTACGCGGTCGAGCCCGGCCCCCTTGGTCTGACCGAATTCGGCTACGGCTCGTTGTTGCTCGGGTTCGGGCTCGGCGGACTGATCGGATCGACCATCGCCGAGTCACTTCAGCGACGCTTCGGCCGCGCGCGCGTCCTCGTCGGAGCGATAGCCGGCAGCAGTGCGTGGATGGTGGCCCTTGGGTTGACTCGGAACGTCGACGTCGTCGCAGTCACGATGGTGCTGGCCGACTTGCGCTGGTCGTCCCGGCGTCGTGCTTGCGGCGCGACGAGGCGATGGACGCCGAGGAGGCCAACGCGACCGCCGCGCAGCAGAGGGATGGCCTCTAGAAGCCCAAGGCGTCCAGAAGCTCGTCCGGCGTGTTCGCCGACTTGAGCAACATCCGGTCCGTCGGAGCGATGAAGCCCTCGGTAACCGCGTGGTCGAACAGGGTCAGAAGCGGCTCGTAGTACGAAGCGGAGTTGACGAGCCCCACCGGCTTGGCGTGGATGCCGAGCTGCGCCCAGGTCAGGATCTCGCACAGCTCCTCGAACGTCCCCATGCCCCCCGGCAGTGCCACGAAGCCGTCGGAGAGATCGGACATGAGCTGCTTGCGCTGGTGCATCGTCTCCACGACCCGTAGGTCCGTGATGTCGAGTTTGCCGATCTCGCGCGCGAGCAGATTCGCGGGAATGATTCCGATGACTTCGCCCCCCTCCGCCATGACCGTGTCCGCCAGAACATCCATCAGCCCCATCGCGGTTCCACCGAAGACGAGCCCGAGATCTCTCCGCAACAGCGCCCGGCCCATGTCCTCGGCCGCGCCCGCGTAATCGTCGTTGATGCCCCGGCTCGATCCGCAGAAGACGCAGACCCGCTTCTTGTCTGCAGCCACTACGATCCCCTGAACCTCGGCGGTCGTTTCTCGCTCTGCGCCTCGATACCCTCACCGAGGTCGTCGCTCCCGTAGGCCTCGGCGACCAGCGCATCGACTTCGAGGGCCGCTTGGGGGTTGCGCGCCCGCACCGAATCCGTTTCCTCGATGATCCGAATCGCGCGCTTGGCGCCTTGGACCGAGAGGGGCGCGAGGGCGGCGATTTCGAGGGCCGAGCGCGCGGTCGTTCGCTCCAGGTCCTCGAGAGCACATGTTTCCGTCACAAGGCCCGCTCGAAGTGCGTCGTCACCCGTGAGGATCTTGCCGGTCATCAGCACCTCCTTGGCCCCCGCGATTCCGACCAGCGCGACCAGCCGCTCCACGTTCTCGAGGTTCACCACCACCCCGAGCCGGGACGAGGGAATGCCCAGGCGTGCCTCCGCGCTGCAGACGCGGAAGTCGCACACGGTGGCGAGCTGAAGACCTCCCCCCAGTGCGGCTCCCTGGATGCGCGCGATGGTGGGCAAGCGATACCCGGCGACCGCGGTGAGCATGCGCTCGAACGCCGGTAGAAAGTCAACTCCCTTGGGACCGGATACGGCGGCGAAGTCCGCGCCCGAACAAAACACGGGCCCGGTTCCCGCCAGTACCACCACGCGCACCGTAGCATCCCGTTCGACCTGTCCCAGCGCTCCCACGATTGCTTCACAGAGCTCCACCGACAGGGCGTTCCGCGCGCGGGGCCGGTTGAGCGCGATGGTCATGATGGCACCCGAACCGGCGATCGTGACCAGGCTCACTCGATTACGGCGATCACGTCGCCCTCCTGCACGACGCCTCCCTCGGTCACGTTCAGCTCGGCGATGGTTCCCGCCGCGGTCGCCTCGACGGGGATCTCCATCTTCATCGACTCGAGAATGCAGATCGTGTCGCCCTCGCCGATGTCCTCGCCCGCGGCGACGACGACCTTCCAGACGTTGGCCACCATCTCGGCAAGCACTTCCTCGCTCATTCGGCAGCTTCGGTCTGCGTTGTGGTGCCCGTCTCGCGCCACGCGCTCAGGGCGCTTCGGTCGGGTTCGGCGGGTAGCGACAGCAGGGCGCGCGCCTCGTGGGCAGTTGCGACCGACCGGCCCGACAACTGCACCAGGCGCGCCGCGGCCTCGATGAGGTCGCCGTTGGACTTCGCCATGGATCGGTCGGGCAGATAGAAGTTGTCCTCGAGTCCGACGCGCACGTTCCCACCCAGCGACGCCGCCGCGGCCACCATGCGCCACTGGTCGCGGCTTATGGCGATGACCTCCCAGGTGTTCGGCTGGGGCAGCAGCTCGACCAGGTGAGCAAGCGTGCGCGGGTTCGCCGGGGCTCCTCCGAGTACGCCGGTGATCAGCGAGAACTGAATCGGAGGTCTGATGAGGCCCAAATCGATGAGCGGAGCGAGGTTGCCGACGTGTCCCGTGTCGAAGCACTCGCACTCGGGTTTGACCCCGGCGGAGTTCATCTTCTCGATGAGGTGGATGATGTCTGCAAAGGGGTTGGCGAAGACGAAGTCGAAGACCACCCGCTTGCGCCGGCTCGAATACTTCGCGTAGTTCATCGAGCCCAGGTTCAGGGCGCCGAGCTCCGGCTTCAGCGCAGTGATGTGGTGGATCCGCTCCTCGAGGGGTATCCCGACGGCCCCGGTCGAATAATTGATGATGACGTCGGGCACCTCGGCGAGGATGGCCTGCGAAATGGCCTGGTACTCCTGCACTCTGAAGCTCGGCGTTCCGTCGGGGTAGCGAGCGTGCAGGTGCACGACCGTCGCGCCCGATTCGTAGGCGCGCCTCGCCTCGGCGGCGTAGTCCTCGGGCGTGTAGGGGATCGCCGGACACTGATCGCGGTTGGCGGCCACTCCGCTGATGGCGCACGTGATGATGCAACTCTCCACCGACCCACCCGGCTCCCTCACGATCATGGCGAGCAGGCTACACAACGAGGCCGAGACCCGGCCCCCGCGAGGGTCGGTTTATGCTGCCCGCCCATATGAGTGTGACCGTAGTCGATCACCCGCTGGCCTCCCATCTGCTTCTGGCGCTCCGAGATCGGACGACGCCGCCCGCGCTGTTTCGCAGCATCACCAAACGGCTGACCACCGTGTTGATGATCGAGGCGACGAGGGACCTGCCGGCCACCAACCGGACGGTGTCCACTCCTCTCGAGGAGACCACCGGCAGGGCTCTGGCTCGACCGATCGTGGCGGTGCCCATCCTGCGCGCCGGGCTGGGGATGCTCGATGCGGTCGTCGAGCTGTTCCCCGAAGTGCGGGTCGGCTATCTCGGGCTCGAGAGGGACGAGGCGACCTTTCAACCCTCCGAGTACTACGCGAAGCTGCCGTCCCTCCGAGACGCCACCACTTTCGTGCTCGATCCCATGCTCGCCACGGGAGGCTCGGCCAGTGCCGCACTCGAGTCGGTCAAGAAGGCCGGGGCCGCCGGGGTGCGCATGGTCTCGGTCGTGTCGGCTCCCGAGGGTGTGAAGGTCCTCCAGGACCATCATCCGGACGTCGACATCGTCACCGCGGGTCTCGACAGAGAGCTGAACTCGACGGCCTACATCCTGCCGGGGTTGGGCGACTTCGGAGACCGGCTGTTCGGCACGCAGCCCTAGGGTTCGAGGTAGAACACCCGGAGCCCATCTGCCACCACGTATCCGGAACGCGTCATTCCTCGACCGTTCGCAGAGACTGTTCGTCGCCGAGGACGATCAGGAGATCGCCCGCCTCCACTCGCAGGTTGGGATCGGGGTTGGGCACGATCTCACCGTTCGAGCGACGCAGCGCCAGCGGCACGATGTCCGGCGCGAGTTCCTTGAGCGCGCGTGCGACCAGGGGCGACTCGGATTCGACCTGGATCTCGTCCAGGCGCAAGCCGGGAGCGTCGCGCGTCGCGACCTCGAGGTAGTCCAGCACCCGCGGTCGCTGTGAGAGAAGGGCCATGTGCCTTCCGCTCGTCACGTAGGGCGACACGACCCGGTCGGCTCCCGCTTTGTAGAGGCGATCGGCGGCGGTGGCCTCGGACGCTCGAGCCACGATGAATATCTTCTCGTTCGTGGCGCGCGCCACCAGCGTTATGAAGACATTGACCGCATCCGAGTCCATGGCACATACCAGTCCCCTGGCCCGCTCGATTCCCGCGGCGCGAAGAATGGGTTCGGAGGAGGGGTCGCCGATGATGTAGTCGACGCCATCACTCAGCATCTGCTGCTCGAGTTCCTTGAGACCATCGATCACCACGAAGGGAACGCCATCGGCCTCAAACTCGCGTGCGGTCGTGCGGCCCACGCGTCCATAGGCGCACACGATGAAGTGGTCCCGCAGGTCGTCGATGCGTTTTTGCATGCGCCTCCTTCGAGATGAGACGGCGAGTTGGCCCTCCGCCAGAGCTCCTGCAAGCACGGTCAGTATGGCAATGAAAATGCTTACTCCGAAAACCGCGATCGTGATGGTGAAGACCTGTTCCACGCCGTCTAGCGTGCGCACCGGATTGAACCCCGCCGTCGTGACCGCAAGTGTCGTCATGTACGCCGCGTCCACCAGTCCGAAGCCCAGGAGCATGTAGCCGCCGATGCCGTAGACGAACAGCATCACGATGACGCCGCCCAGCACCTTCAGTCTCCTGGCGAGATCGGTCGACTGGCTCATGGGAATCCCTAGACCGGGAGCACTCCGTGCTTGCGCCACGGCCGCTCGACGTGTTTGTTGGCGGCCCGCTCGAGAGCGCGCGCGATTACGGTGCGCGTATCGGCCGGGTCGATGAGGTCGTCCAAGAACGCCCAACCCGCGGCCACGTAGGGGGAGATCTGTTCGCGAATCACCTGCACCATGTTGTTGCGCGCCTCGTTTCGATCCTCCTCCGGCAGGGCCTCGATCTGCTTGCGAAAGATTATGTTGACGGCACCCTCCGGTCCCATCACGGATATCTCGGCCGTGGGCCATCCCACGATGACATCGGGTTCGTAGGCGCGCCCGTTCATTACGTAGTAGCCGGCGCCGTAACCCTTGCGCGTGACCACCGTGATCTTCGGCACCGTCGCCTCGGCGACCGCGAAGAGCATCTTCGAGCCATGGCGGATGATGCCCTGCTTCTCGACCGCGCTGCCGACGAGGAAGCCCGGGCAGTCCATCAGGAAGACCAGAGGAACATGGAACGCGTCACACAGCCAGACGAAGCGGGCGGCCTTGTCCGCCGCGTTCACGTCAATGGCTCCGCCCAAGAACTTGGGCTGGTTCGCCAAGATGCCGACCGGACGGCCCCCGAAGCGCGCGAATCCGGTTACGAGGTTGCGAGCCCAATCCGGCTTCATGGGGAAGAACTCCCCCTCGTCGACGAGGGCACCGATCACCTTGTGGACGTCGTACGCCCGGCGCGGATTGGCGGGAACGATGTCGTACAGCTCTTCGACCCGGCGATCGATCGGATCGGTAGTCTGGACGAGGGGCGGACTTTCGAGGTTCGAGGAGGGGAAGTAAGAGAGATACGCCTTGATGGACCGTATGCAGGCCTCGTCGTCCGGCACCTCGAGGTCCGCGACCCCCGAGACCCTGCAGTGGATCTTGCTGCCGCCCATGTCCTCCGCGGTGACGTCCTCGCCGACCGCGGCCTTGACGAGGTGCGGACCCGCGAGGGCCATGTTGGCGTTGCCCCTGACCATCGGCACGAAGTCGGCGAGGCCGGGTATGTAAGCCGTGCCGGCCGCGCCTGGTCCCATCATCGCGGCCACCTGTGGAATCACGCCGCTCATGATCACCTCTTCCTTGAAGAGGTCGCCCGTGGCGGCGAACATCGAGCCGGTGGCCTCCTGGATGCGGGCCCCCGCGGAGTCGATGAGCCAGACGAGGGGAATCCGTTGTTTGAGCGCAAGCTCGCGCATGCGACTCGCCTTGATCTCGGTGACCTGCCCCATCGAACCGGCCATGACCGTGAAGTCGTAGGCGATGACGGCTACCCTGCGGCCGTCCACCTCGCCGACTCCGGTGACCACGCCGTCGGCGGGGGTGACCTTGCCCTGCATCGCGGGCGACTGCGACTGGTGATGGGCGAGCAGCCCCATCTCGACGAAGGTGCCCTCATCGAATAGCAGGTCGATGCGCTCTCTGGCGGTCAGCTTGTTCTGAGCGTGCTGCCGCGCGACCCGCTCGGCGCCCCCCATCTCGAGGTTCCTGGACCGCTTGGCCGTGAGCACCTCGACGTGGCCCCGCATGTCCGGGCCCTCGTAGGTGTAGCTCACCGCCCCGCGACCGCCGTCCCTTTCGTCCCGCATGCCTGCCTCCCGATGGGGCCCTTCGCCGGCTGGGGTGCCGAAGTCAGCCCGGGCCTCGCTGGCTCACAAGATAGCGACACGCACAAGAGCGTGTGTCAGCGGCCTTTCCACTCGGGCGCGCGCTTCTGCAGGAACGCGCTCACGCCCTCCGCCGTGTCCTCGCTCTGGAGGCACACCGTCAACATGCCGGCCAGGTAGTCGATGGAGTCATCGAAGTCCATGTCCTCCGCCCGGTAGAAGGAGCGCTTGCCGAGCGCCGCTATCAGCGGGCTCTTCGATGTTAGCGACCTCGTGAGGTCATCGACCGCGCCGTCGAGCTCTGCGAGATCCACTGCCCGGTTCACGAAACCCCATCGCTCCGCATCGCGGGCGGCCATGCGCTTTCCCGTCAGCATCAGTTCCAGCGCGACCTTCCTCGGCACGTCCCGCTGAATCACCGCGGTGATCATGAAGGGCCACAAACCGAGGTCGATCTCCGGGGTGCCCATTTCAGCGTCCGAGCGCGCCACCACCAGATCGCACGCGAGCATCAGGCCGAATCCACCCGCGAGCGCGTGCCCGTTGACGCGCGCGATGATCGGAAGTCGTGCCCTTCGCATCCGACGGAAGAGGTCTCCGAGGTCTGCCCTCGTGAAGTGTTGCGCGACGGCGCCCTCCGGGTTCATCGATCCCAGGTCCGCCCCCGCGCAAAAGGCTCTGTCCCCCGCCCCCGTGAGCACCACGACCGAAACGGCGTCATCGTTCTCGGCGCGCACGAGGCCCTCGGACAGCGCGCGCGTGACCTCGGGGTTGATCGCGTTGCGCCGCTCCGGCCGGTTGATGGTGAGGGTTGCAACCGGACCCGAGGTCCGGGTGAGAACGACCTCGTCGCTCATCTCGTCTGGCGAGACCTCAGGATCTCGAGTACCGCCTTGGAGTCGTCGTCCGTCACGATTTCCACGTGCTGGGGGGGAGCGGTGCCGCCCACGGCTCGCCGCAGGTTCTCTTCACTTCGCTTCAGCGATTCCTCTGCGGCCCGCAACCTGATTCGCAGGTCCTCCTCGCGCGCGGTGGCCGAGTCGAGCTCGCGTTCCAGTCGAGCGATCCGGTCGCGCAGCGCGCGCGCCTCCGCGTCGAACGCCGCGACCTGAGCCGTCCGCAGTCCGTCGTCGCGGGCCAGCTCCAGCAGCCGGTCGACCATCGCCCGGCCGATCTCGTCGTAGGTGAAGGAACCCCGCTTGCTCTGCCGGCTGGGGAGACTCGCCTCGGCGTCCTCGAGTTTCACCGGCTCGGTCGAGAAGATGGTGATGATCGTGTCCCGGCCCCTGCGGCCCCTCTGGACCACCTCGATGCGGCCCAGCTCCTCGAGCAGCTTGACGGCCTCGGCGGTGCGGACTGAGTTCAGACCGGCCTCGGCCGCAACGTCGCGCAACTTGCCTTCAAAGGCTCCATTGATGGAGACGCCGGAAAGCCCTGCGAGCAGGCGGCTCGCCAGTTGATGGAGATTGGTTCGGGCCATGTTGAAATGCTTCCCCCGCGGCGGATCAGACGAAGTGGGTCGGGCGAGGCGAACGCCGACACCCGAAATCCTATACAGGCCCAGCTATAAGTTCAAAGTTTGGTCGCCCGGAGCCATCCGAGGCTAGGTGGGCGGTGCCAAACAGGCCGCCTGGGCAGGGATGAGACGGAGCGGTACGAAAGCCAAGAACATTGCCCGCTCTGACGCCCGGCAGGCAGTTC
>JBOGWW010000319.1:0-3238 GCA_050693655.1 Actinomycetota bacterium
CCCTAATGGCGCGCGCTCTTAACGTTAGCGATCGAAGCTCCTCTTTGTCGCCACCAAATCGAACGCTTCAGGCGTCCAGCCACCGAGCCACTCCCTCAAAGACGCTGCGTCGCCTGCGCTCGTTTCTCCCTCATAGCCCTGAGCTACCTTGACGCACTCCTCATAGCCCCACAGCCCCCCACAGTCCTCGAGCGGAAAGGCGCGCGCGCCATCGGTTAGTCTCCGTCCGAAACGATCGGGAGAATCGACCTGACCCCTGAGGACGACGTCGTGCTCCCACGAGTCGCCGAAATCATACGTGTACAAGCATCGCTCGTTTGCGCCGTTCTTGAAGAACACGGGCAGCCTGACGCCCGCCGCGTCGGGGTCCGGCTCGCCGAAGCCGGCGTCGTGTGGAAGCCCGGCGATTGCGGAGCCTTCGGGGCTCTCGAAGGCGAAAAGGTGTGAGTGGAGCCACCCGCACGCGTCCTGAATCGCATCGTGGAGATCCATGAATGTCGTGTTCGAGTGGATCAAGAAGCGTCGCCATACTCTGGGCTCCGCACCAATCAGCGACACCTCGAAGTCAAAATATGCGGGCATGATCCTCAAGACCTCCTATCCGGGCAACCCGTGGTAATACGCTAACAGCCGGCGCCTGCCACAGAAGGCGAAGTAGGGCCGGCCCCAAGTAGGTGCCGACGAGTTCGCCGTGTTCGTAGAAAAGTCCTCGATTGCTCATTGGGCAAACTGCTCAGTCACTTAACTGGTCGAAGTCCCCCTCCAACTCCCGCGCCACAGCTCTGGGAAGCACCCACTTGCCCACGCTGGTCACCCGCCCACGGTCCAGCATGCCGAGATCCTCCCAGAGCGAAAGGGCCCGGGACAACGCGCCCTCTTTGATCCACGCCTCCTCCGAGTCCGGATTAAGTCCCGCGCGAGCGACCACTTGTTCGGGATCTACCCACGGATCCGGCCCCATCACTGCCGCACTCACGAGCGCCAGCCAGTCGTCCACGTCGAGATCATCGGTGTCCATGTCGAGGGACGGGCCCTCTTCCTCGAGGTCTGCGTGCACCCCAATTTCGTTGTATGCGATCTCCTCGTCCATCCGGGGGACCTCCGCGAAGGTCTGGGGCGGGGCTAATGTCGCGGCGACCGCTCGGACGAGCAGCTCCGGGTCGTCCACATGCCGACCTCCGCCCGCGGCCAAAGCTCTGGCGAGCTGCGGAAATGGATAGTCCTCCGAGGCCAGGTTTGCCCTAAGCGCGATCGCCGCGGCCTCAACCTCCTCTGCCGGGGGAGGTTCGCCTCGAAGGTGCACCAGGCTCTCTCGGAGCCGCTGGAGCGCCTCGGTCCGAACGCGCTCCCACTCGGTGAACGCCTCATCCGCCTCCGGATCGTCGTCCTCCCACTCAAGGCCTTGCTCGAGATCGTCTTCCACTTGTCGGCCTTCTCCCGTCGCCGTCGGTTCCTCCTCAGGAGCTCTCGTTGGATTGCGACTGACGGGGAGGTCCCAGCCACCGGTCCCAATCGGGACAATGCGCTGATAGCGCTTCGGCAGGGAGCTTGCCGCCCACGCGTCGGAGCGTGTCGAGCGCGCCTCGCGCTTCCCCAACCGCGAAATCGGAGGCCGGCAACCGGCCCAGGGCGAGATCGGGGTTCTCGTCGTCGCGGCATTCATACAAGCCCATGAGGATGCCCAGGCACACCTGTTGCGCCGCGTCGCGGTTACCGATCTCGCCAAGCCGGGCCACGTCCTCGATGTAGGGCGTAAGCACCTCGGCCAGCATCTCCCACGCTATCTCTCCCTCGTCCATGTAGCGCCCCTGCATGTGGTTGTTCGGATGGCTCCAGACTTCCTGCGCGCTTATCGCTCGCAGGTCGTCGGCGAGGGACTCTGCGACGGACTCGGCGTCGTCCTCGTCGAGCAGCCGGGCGGCTTCCTTCTCCGCTAGTGACCGCAGGCTCGGACGCGCGGCGAGCAGTGCATCCAGAACCGCCGCCTTCTCCGAGGCGGACAACACTTCCAATGCACTGCGAACATCTCGCGCAGTCATGCGCACCGCCCTATCATTGATAGCGTACCAGCGGACCGCGATGCCGGGGACGTGCGGTGCTCCGGCCCGGCCCCGACTCCGGTTATCCTCTCACCTCCGGTCGGAGTGGGAGGAGTTCGGGTTCGACCACTGCCTCCTCTGGCTCTGCGGTCTATCCTTCGTGCCGCTTCCTCGCTCCGACGGGACCGGGAAGGGGTTAGCGAGAACCGGCCTCGTTCTCCGGAAGGAGATGCATCCTGAAAACCGAACGAGCTGCAACGGGCAACCGTGCTCGAACAGCGAAGGAGCCCCGGGTCACACTCGACGACGTCCGCGCGCATTTGCTCGCGCAGGACAAAGAGTCGCTGGTCGAGCTGCTCCTCTCGGAAGCCGCCGACAGCCCCAGGCTGCACGACCGCCTCTTCATGGAGGTGGCGAAAGGAAGACCTGGAGGAGTCGATGTCGCGACATTTCGCGCCGCCATCGACCGTGCCGTTGAAGTCGAGGATTACGACTACGGAGGAGACTACGCGCACCCAAGCGGTATTGACGATGTGATCGCGAGCTTGGAGGGGCTTTTGCGAGAGGGCCACCCCGAGATCGTGATCGACCTCGCGGAGTACGCGCTCAGCGAGGTCGAGCAGTCCCTGGAGGAGATCGAGGAGTCATGGCGGGTGGACGGGATCTTCGACGAGCTGGCTAGGCTCCATCTGGCCGCCTGCCGCAAGGCTCGCCCGGACCCCGAAGAGCTGGCCGGACGCCTGCTTGAAATGGAACTGAAATTCGAATACGGGTACTTCTCCGACGCCGTCGATACATATTCGCGTGTGCTGGGACGCACAGGCCGTGCCGCCTACAAGAACCTGGCGGAACAGAAATGGGCACAGGTGCCCGCGCTGGGACCAGGCGATACCGGTAACTATGAGCGTCACGCGATCACAAAGATCATGGAAGCGCTGGCGCGCGCTTCCGGCGACATCGACGAGCTCGTGGGTGTGAAGAGGCATGACCTCTCCTCGCCGCACGACTTTCTTGAGATCGCCAAGCTATATGAGGACGCGGACCGCGCCGACGAAACCTTGGCGTGGGCCGAACGGGGCCTGCGCGAGTTCCCGGGTCGCGCCGACACCGCGTTGAGTGAGCTCGCCGCCGACCACTACCACCGGCGAGGTCGCCATGGTGAGGCGATCGCGCTTGCCTGGGCCAGGTTTCAAGACGTT
>JBOGWW010000320.1:0-12097 GCA_050693655.1 Actinomycetota bacterium
GGCGGGAGCCCGAGGGTGACCTCGAAGCTGGTGTCCGACTCCCGCAGCTCCTCCTCGCCCAGCTTTGAGTAGCTGAAGGCCTGCGTGGTGGTGGACGTGAGCGTCTGCTCGGTTCCCAGGACCTCGACCGGGGTCTCGGCCACCACGGTGCGGTCGTCGAGCCGGGCCCTGGTGAAGCTCGCGGTGGTGGTGCGATAGGTCTCGCCGCCGCCGCTGAGGGTCTCTCTCGTGATGTTGCCGCCGTCGTCGAGCTCGTAGCTCGTGGTGGGCGAGTCGGGGCCCTCGATGTCGCCGAACTCGAGCCTAAAGGGCGAGGTCCAGGAGCTGAGCCGACCGGCGAGGTCGTAGTCGAAGCTGGCCCTTCCGCCGGTGTCGCCTCCGCTGTCCACCGGTTCGATGGCGACCTGCTCTGAGGTTCTCAGTCCCGAGGCGTTGTAGGTGATGTCGGTGTGCTCCCGCACCGGACCGGTGATCCCCTGCGCCTCCCAGGCCAGGCTCTTAACCGAGCCGTCGCGGTGGTAGCCGAGGCTCTGGGTCGCGACTCCGCCGCCGAGGCTCGCCACCTTGACCGCGCCCGAGGGCAGGTAATCCATGGTCGAGGCCTCTGCTGCGGCACGCCAGTCGGTCATGGACTCGAGCGCGCCCGCTTCGGTGTGGTCGTAGGTGGTGGTGCGACCGTCCCAGGTGGAGCTCTGTAGCGTCGAGTCCTTGCGGTAGGTGAGCTGCTGCGTTCTCGACACCGGTCCGCCCGCGTCCGGTATCTGGACGCTCTGGGTCAGCTCTTCGGTGCGGTCGGCGTGGTCGTAGGTCATCGCCTCGGTTCGCAGCACGATCCCGGCGCCGGGGCAGTCGTCGCCGCTTCCCTCGGCCGGACCGCTGCACACGGTGTGGCTGTGGCGCAGGTTGTCGTGGGCGTCGTAGCCGGAGCCCTCCGGCTGGCCCTGCTCGAAGTAGTTGAGCGCCAGCGTGGGGTTACCGCTGCTCGCGCTGTCGGTCGAGGTAACCGAATGCAGCGTGTAGTCGTGGTTGTAGCTCGTCTCGACCTTGCGCTCGAGCGTCGGGGTGGTGGACTCGGGGCAGGGATCCTCGCCCCCCGGGCAGTGCCAGTCGCGCCTGAAGGTCTGCTGGCCCTCGGGCAGGTAGGCGTAGGTCGTGAAGTGGCCCGGGTTCTGGGGGTCCGATTGCTGCTCCAGACGATTGAGCTCGTCGTAGTCGAAGCGGGTGGTCATGCTGAGCCCGTCGCCGTGCGGCTGGGTGTAGGCGGTCTTGTTGCCGGCCGCGTCGTAGCCGGTGGCGTAGGTGAGTAACTTGCTGGCCGTGACCGCGCGCTTTAGCTCGGTTACCGCGCCGAAGGAGTCGAACTCCTGGGTCTGCCTTTCGTTGGCGCGCGGTCCGGTGACCTCGATCGGCTCGGAGTGGGCGTTGTAGGCGTAGCTGGTCACGCGCTCGTCGTCCTGCTCGAAGGTCTCGCTCACCTGCGCGACCGTGCCCGCGGGTGTGTAAGAGGTCTGCGAAACCGGTCGCTGGCCCGCCTCGTTTACCTCCGGCGCGGTGACCCTTACCTCGCGTCCCGCGAGATCGTAGGCGTAGTCGGTCACCCCCCGCAGCGCGCCGTCGACGGGCACGCTCTGGGAGGTGAGCTGGCGGTTGGCGTAGTAGCTGAAGCGGGTCTCGCCGCCCACCGGGTTGACCTCTCGCGCGATGGTGCCGTCGGGGTGGTAGTGGGTCTCGCTACGGATGAGGTCGGCGGCATCCGAGGTCGTTCCCGGTGAGCTCACCTGTACCGGGCGGTCGTTTCGGTCGTAGGTCGTGGTGGTGGTGAAGTCGCCCGCGGCCGCGCTCGCCACACCCTTGGAGGCCTCGGTCTCGGTGAGGTTGCCGTTTGGGTCGTAGACGAACTTGGTGACGTCGAGGTCCGGACTACGCGTCTCGATGGGCCGGTCGAGCTCGTCGTAGGTGGTGTTGGTGACCCGGCCGCCCCGGTCGGTGACGCTGGTCGGCAAACCGTAGGGGTCGTAGGCGATTGCGACCCGCTCGCCCCGGGCGTCGACTATCTTGCCCGGCTGGCCACTCGAGTGATAGCCGGCGAGCGGAAAAGTGGTGACGTCGTCGGTGGTGGCGTTCGGTCCCTCATAGCGGGGGCCGTCGACCGTGGCCAGGCCGCCGAAGTCATGGTAGGTCATGGTCGTCATGCGGTCGCCCGGATGGCGCGGGGCGTCGTGCTCGGTGGCCGCGTCCTGGCGCGCGATCACAGCCGTGGGGTCGCCGGCGTCGTCGTAGGCGAAGTCGGTGGCGCGCGCCGCTGTCGTTCCCGCAGCCGCGACGCTGCGGTCGAGCTCGGCCACCGTGGCGCAGTGGTGCTCGCTGGTGACCCGGTCGTCGGGTTCGTCGGGCGGCGGCGAGCTGCAGCTGGCGAGGTCGTAGTCGGCCACCGCGGAGTAGTCGAAGGTGGTGGTGACCCGCTCGGTATGACCACCACCGACGCTGGGCGCGGAGCTGTCGATCTCGGTGACCAGCCCCAGGTCGTTGTAGGTCATGAGGGTGGTGTCGCCCAGCGCGTTGCGCTTCTCCACCAGGCGGTTCTCCTGCCAGCGGTAGAAGAGCACGACCGGGCCCGCGTTGTTGCCCGCGTCGGCGATCTTCTCGACATTGCCGCCCGCGATGCGCTCGTCGTCCTCGGAGATCGGTCGCCGCCCGGAGAGCTCGTGGCTCGTGGTCGCGTCGGGCTCGCCCTGCGCCGCCGGTGGCGTAACGCTCGTGGTGCGGTCGCCGGTGTTGGGGTCGGCCTGCTCGTAGGAGGTTCGCCAGCGCGCGCCCTCGCGGTCGAGCAGCTCGGTGTGACGCCAGCTTCCCGTGGCGGAGTCGTAGTCGAATGAGCTGGCGTGGCCGCGCGCGTCGGTCACGGAGGTCAGCAGACGGGTCTCGGCCGGGAGCAGCGGATGCTCGACGGTGTAAATGTCGTAGGCGTAGTTGGTGGTCTGGCGGCCTTGCGCGGCGCCGGTCACATGCGAGTTGCGGGTCACCGAGGTGAGCTCGTCGTCGGCGTCGATCACGATCTGGTGCTCGCGCTGATCGCCGTTTGGAAGCGTGGTAATGCTCTCGAGGTTGCCGCTGCCGAGCGGGTTGCCGCTGGGATCGAGCTCGTAGTCGTAGTCGAGGCGAGCCACTACCCGCTCCGCATCCTGGCTGGTCTTGTGGCTGATCGTCTCCACCCGGACGTTGGTGAGCGTGCGCAGGTTTTCGGGATCGAGCTGCTGGTAGCCGAAGACGAGCTGGTTTGAGTTTCTGTCGGTGATACTGCGGATGTGCCAGCTGTCGGTCAGGCCGCCTCCGGCGAGCAGGTCGTTGCGGGTGGCGGTGTAGACCACCCCGTCGGGGCGGATGAGGTCGTAGGAGGCCACCGTCAGGCCGCTGGGGTCGGTGGGATCGAGGTTCTCTCTGACCTTGAGGTCGACGCCCGGGGGCGAGTCCCAGCGGCTCCCGGGAGCACCGTCACGAACGAAGCGGTGCACGGTGCCGTCGCCGTCGGTCAGCTCGAGCAGGCCTCCGGTGGCGCCCGCGACCCCACCGGCGACGTCGAGAAGGCCGACCACCACCGGCGCGGCGAGGTCGATCTCGGTGAAGCCTCCGGCGAAGTCGAGGCCCGCGTCTAGGTCCGAGACCGAGAGGCTCCAGCCCCGTCCCACCCCGGTGTCGTGGTAGTCGTCTGAGCGCTGGCTGTTGTAGGTGAGGTTGAGCACCGTGTTGAGGCCCTTGCCCGGGACCGTGGCGAGCGGCTGGCGGACCACCAGGTTGCCGGAGTAGAGGTTGGTGAACGCGCTCGCGCTTCCCAGCGGGGAGTTGCTGTAGGGGTAGAACTGCTCCATGCCGTTGGTGTCCGACTGCGCCACGAGCTCGTCATCGAGGCTGGGGTTGAGCGGCACGATCGATCCGTTCTGGTCGATCACGATGGGGCCGTAGTCGGCGGGCGCGCCCTTGTTTCCCGCATGGTCGACGGCGCGCACGTAGAAGGTGTAGCGCCCGTCATTATCGATCTGGTGATCGTCCACTCCCAGCTCGGCCGGTCCGGTGGTGCAGTCGGGGCAGGCGGTCCAGTCGGGCGCCTCGCCTTCGACTGCGAAGGTGTACTCGTAGCCCGCCACCCCCGAGAGGGAGTCGCTCGCCGGGGCCCAGGTCAAATCCACGGTGTTGTCGCGCATGCCGATGCCGGGTGGGTGGGAGGTCGACAGCACCAGCGGAGGCGCAGAGGGGCCGCTGGAGTCGATCCGGACGCGGAAGTGCCCCGGCTCGCCCCAGCTCCCCGCGTTGGTGCGGGCCCGCACGTGGAAGTAGCTCTCACCCTCGGGCACACCGGAGTAGAGCTTGCGGCGCGCCCCGTCGGTGGGATCGACGGTCTCGTCCGGAGTAGTCGCCGAGTCGCCGTCTAACTCGAAGGAGTAGCCCGCGATGCCCGAGGGCGCGTCCGGCTCGGTCCAGTCGAACTCGATGTCTCGAGCCGAGTACCAACTCTCGGGATCGGGGTGCGTGGACGAGGAGATGACAGGTGCCGGTGGCGCGCCCTCGATGCGGATCTGGAAGTGGCGCACCGCGCTGAATCCGCCCGCGGCGTTTACGGCCTTGACGTGGAAGTAGTGGGTCCCCGGCTCGAGGTCGGTAAAGGTCCGGGGTGGGCCGTCGGTGGGACCGTTCTCGAGGGTGTCGTCGGGTGTCGTGGTGGCGTTCTGGTCGAGCACATAGGAGTAGCCCACGACGCCCGAGTGGGGATCGGTGGAGCTCCAGTCGAGCGCGACGTCGTCGGCCGGGTAGTAGGTGCCCTCGTTGGGGTGCGTCGATGAGGTGACCGTCGGGGTCGAGGGCGGGGAGGCGTCGATCTTGAGGCTGTAGCTCGCCACCGGACTCCAGTTGCCGGCGAAGTCGCGCGACTTGACCTTGAAGCTGTGCTCGCCGTCCGCCACGTCCGTGAGCTGGACCCCCACCCCGGGGTCGGGCTGGACCACCGGGTCGAAGGTGTTGTCGGGCTCGGAGTCGAGCGCGTAGGAGTGGCCCTCGACGCCCGAGGGCCCATCGTTGGCGAGCCACTGCACCAGGGGGTCGTTGCTCTGATGCCACTGCTCCTCGGGATGATCCCACCACTTGACCCACTCGATCACCGGGTCGGTGCGGTCGGTGCGCAGCGGCCGGCTGAGCGTGGCGCCCCAGTTGCCGCGCGCGTCGACCGCGCGCACGTGGAAGTAGCGCACGCCCTCGTCGATCGGGTCGTAGGACTTGCTCGTGGTCATGTGGTTGACCGAGGTGGGCGGGTCGAAGTCGGCCTGGGCGTTGAGCTCGATCGAATAGCCCGCGATCGGGCTGGCGTCGTCGCTCGCCTCCCAGTTGAGCTCGGCCGTGGTCCGGTTGTACCAGCTCGCCGCCGCGGGGTGGGTTGGCGAGGTGATCCCGGTGATGGTCGGGCCCTGGTCTCTGACGGTGTAGCTGCGGGCGTTGGTCCAGTCGGACGCCTTGTTGTGGTTGTCGACGTTGCGGGCGTCCCAGGTGTAGGTCTGGCCCTCTACGAGCTGGCCCGAGTTGCCGTCGTCGTCGGGGTTTCCCACGGTGTAGCTCTTGAGCTCTCCGTCGGTGGCGGCAAGCGTCTTCTTGTAGCGCCGGGAGCCGTCGGGGTTGAAGACCCGGAACTCGACCTGGCCGGCGCCGTCGTCCCGATAGCGGGCCCGAAGCGTGGGCTTGGGGTCGGGGTCGACCGTGTTGTTGGCCGGCTCGAGGTCGTTGGGCATCTGGGGTGGGTTGTTGAAGGTCACCACCAGCTTGGGCGGATGCCCCCCCTGGTCCGAGGAGAAGCGCTTCCAGCCGTAGACGTCGGACTCGTTGGCGGCGCGGATGCCGAAGCCCCGGTTGGGGGCGTCGGAGTTCTTCCAGTAGTTGACCAGCGAGGTGACCTTGAAGTTGAGGCGGCCGGCGGCGCAGTTGGAGTTGTAGCCGAGCGAGTTGTTGATCGAGTCGGCCACCTTGGGTGCGAAGCCGGGACGGTTGGACCAGGTCACGTTCTCGCCCCACCACTCCGTGACCCGCCTGACCTCGACCGCGCGATGCTGACAGGAGTAGCTGTGGTTGTTGAACAGCCGCAGCTCGGCGTCGCTGATGTCGGAGCCCTGGGGCACGTCGGAGAGGTCGAAGCGCAGCAGCGAACGGGCGGTGAAGGTGCCCTCGGAACCGGAGTAGTAGCCGGACTTGAGGAAGGTCTCGCGGTCCTGGGGCGTGGTTTGGATGTTGGACTGCACGAAGGTGTCGAGCACGGGCTCGCGCGGCCCGATCGAGGGATCGATGGTGACCGGGTAGAGGCGCGGGGTCCCTGAGCCAGGTGGCGTCGACGCGCGCCTCGATGACGCTGCGGTTGCCCTCATCGATTAGCGCGAGTCGCCTCGCTCATGGTCTTCTCACCCGAGGCCTCGTCGATGGCGCTGTCCCACATGTAGAGCTTGGCCATGGCGAAGGTGACCTCGCCGGCGCGCGTAAACACGATGTCGCCCGAGGCTCGGCGCTCGATCTCCAGGCCCTCGGTGTCGATCGGAAAGCGCAGGACCAGCTCCTCCTCGTCGCCCGGGGGAGGACCCTGGAGCACGAGCTTCTCCTTTATCTCCTCGCCGGAGAGCTCGAAGCGCAGATCCGCTCCGGGCAGGATCTCGGGATAGGTGATCGAGTCGTCCTCGGTGACGGGCTCGACGGCTTCGCCGCCCTCGAGCCCGAAGGACAGGCTGGAGTTGCCCTCGGCCAGTGAGACCAGCTCTTCGGATTGGCCCAGGGCGGCGAAGTCGACCTCGAGGTCGCCCGCCGCCTTCTCGAAGCCGCGGCCGTCTGGTTGCTCGATCACGGTGTTGTCGATCTCCTCGAAGCTGCCGCTCTCGGTCTGGTAGTGGATCGGGTCGGTGAAGATCTCGGCGGTCCGGGTCCCGTCGGGGTTGAGGAAGACCTTGGCGTAGCGGGAGCGCTCGGAGGTGAGCTCGACTCGCTGCGGGGCGGGGCTGGTCTGTGCTCTGGCTCTGGGTTGAGGGCCGAGCGCCGGCAGCAGTCCCGCGACCAGGCTCGCCACCACGAGACAGAGAAACGACCAGACATCATCGTCTACTCCTTCGGTCCCCGAGACCGCGCACGCTCAAGCCAGAGCCGAAAGCCCCCAGCGTTGAAGTTCGTCCGCCGTCCGCCTTATTTGAGGGAGAGCCCCACTAGCCCAAGCCGCCCCTTTGATGTCGGAGAGTAGAGCAGCAACTACTATGCGTCGTCAATATGACAAATCGGGCATCTCGCAGATTTGGCCGCTTTGCACAATTGCGGGCCAAATCCTCGGTGGATTGTGCGGTGGACCAGCAGGGATTGTTGGGCTCCCGGGGACAACTCGGCTGGCACTGGATGTGAGATCCTTTGACCCGTCCCCCCCAGTTCCGTCGCCGTGCATGCTCGCGGAGAGCCGACGCCGGCGGCTTGGCCTCGACCCAGGCTCCGGGCCCCGCTATAGTGAACCGTATGGTTCAGTATCATGCCGCCCTCGACCGGAAGTTCTCGGCCCTGTCCGATGCGACGCGCCGGGAGCTCCTGGAGCGCCTCGGTTACGGGCCCGCCACCATCAGCGAGCTGGCAGAACCCTTCGGCATGTCACTCACTGGCCTCAAAAAGCACATACAGATACTCGAGGAGGCCGGGCTCGTTACCACTCGGAAGGTTGGCCGGAGCCGGGAGTGTCGGCTTGGCCCCGCAGAGCTGCAGGATCTGACGCAGTGGATCGAGACCTACCGGCGCCGCTGGGAGCGCCGCCTGGACAGGCTCGACGGCTATCTAAAGAACAGAAGAGGTCGGACGTGAGTCACGACGCGAGACTGGCCGGAGCCCGCCGGCGAGATGCCCGACTTTGATAAGCAGTAGTAGTGAGATTCGTCGATGAGGTCAGGATCAATGTGCGCGCGGGAGCCGGGGGAAACGGCGCGTCCGCCTTTCACCACGAGCCTTACAAACCCAAGGGCGGGCCCGACGGAGGCGATGGAGGGAACGGCGGCAGCGTGATCCTGCGCGCCGATGATTCGATCGGCACGCTGCTCGAGCTGAGAGACCACCCCCACATCAAGAGCCAGCGCGGCGGTCACGGCGAGGGCAAGCGCAAGCACGGCGCGAGGGGCCGAGATCGAGTCATCCTCGTCCCGCCCGGGACCGTCGTGTACGACGAGGCGAACGTTCTGATCGCGGACCTGGCCAATCCGGGAGACGAGCTCGTCGCGGCCGAGGGAGGTCGCGGAGGCCGGGGTAACGCTTGCTTCGCGACCGCCACGCGCCGGGCCCCGACCTTCGCGGAGCGAGGTGAGCCCGGCGAGGATAGCCGGCTGCGCCTCGAACTGCGGCTGCTGGCCGACGTCGGGCTGGTGGGTTTCCCCAACGCCGGCAAGTCCACGCTCGTGGCTCGGATTTCCGCGGCTCGACCCAAGATCGCCGACTATCCCTTTACGACCCTGGTGCCGAACCTCGGCGTCGTCCGGCTCGGCGACGATTCCTTCGTGGTGGCCGACATCCCGGGGCTGGTGCAGGGAGCGAGTGAAGGAAAGGGCCTGGGTCACCGCTTCTTGCGCCACGTGCGCCGAGCCGCGCTGCTCGTCTTTCTCGTGGACCTTGCGGCCATGGACCGCGACCCCCTCGACGACGTGGACGTCTTGCGTGCTGAACTCGAGGCATTCGATCCCGAGCTGGCCTCGCGGCCGTCCTTGATCGTCCTTTCCAAGCTCGATGCCGGCGAAGAACGACTCGAGGAAGCACGCGCCCGCTATCCCGATGCGCTGGGTGTCTCGGCCGTGTCGGGCCAGGGCATCGACGAACTCAGACGCCGCCTCGCCGCCGGCGTAGAGCGCTCGCGCGAGGAGTTGGAGCCGTCGATCGGGTACGTGCGCCACATCGTGCGCGACGACCCTGTCGGTGTAGTGAGGCGCGACGAGTCGTGGATCGTTTCCAGTCGCCGCGCGGAGCGCGCTGTTGCGATCACCAACATGGACAACGAAGAATCGGTCGAGCGTTTGCAGAAGAAGTTGATCTCGATGGGCGTCGAACGAGAACTCGAGCGGGCGGGGGCCAGGCGGGGCGATGACGTGGTCATCGGTGAGATCTCGTTCACCTTCGAGCCCGAGCACTCCGACGGAGGGGACGATGGCGCGAGTAAGCCTTAGCTCGGGCGATCGCATGATCGTAAAGATTGGGACGTCCTCCCTGATCGGCGGGAACGGCGAGCCCAACGAGGAGCGGCTCGCGGTCCTCTGCGATGAGGTGGTTCATCTGCGTGAGACCGGCATCAAGCCGATCGTGGTGACCTCCGGGGCGATCGCTGCGGGACTACAACCCCTGGGACTGAGGGTGCGACCCGCCGACATCCCCGGACTGCAGGCCGCCGCGGCGGTGGGCCAAGGACGTCTTCACCGCATGTACTCGCGCCTCTTCGCTAAGCGTGGCACCACCGTCGCACAACTACTGCTGACTCGCTACGACTTCACTAATCGGCAGCACTACCTCAACGCTCGCAACACGATCGACCGCCTGCTCTCGTTGGACGTGCAGCCGGTGGTCAACGAGAACGACACGGTCGCAGTGGACGAGATTCGCTTCGGGGATAACGACAGACTGGCGGCGCTGGTGGCAAACCTCGCCGGGGCCGCTCTGCTGGTGCTCCTGACGGACGCGCCCGGCGTTTATTCGGCGGATCCTCGCAAGAGCTCGACGGCGGAGCTACTCGACGAGGTCGAACGGATCACCCCCGAGCTCGAACGCGGCGCGGGGGGCCGGGGCTCGGAGCTCGCGAGCGGCGGAATGGCATCGAAGCTGGCGGCCGCCTGGGTGTCGACTTTCTCGGGGGTCCCAGCCGTGGTGGCGTCGGCCACCGAACCGGAAGTCCTCCGCCGAGTCGCTTCCGGCGACGCGATCGGCACGTACTTTCACGAGCGGCGGAAACGGGCGACCGCACGCAGGCTGTGGATCGCATTTGCACAACCTCCGCTCGGAACCGTCGTCGTGGACGAAGGCGCCAGACGCGCGCTGGTGGAGGGCAAGCGAAGCCTGCTTCCCGCTGGCGTCGTGGCTGTTTCGGGCACCTTTGAAGCCGGCGCCACCGTGGACGTGATGGCTCCCGATTCTCATCTCGTCGCGCGCGGCACGGTACGCTACGCGTCCTCCGAGCTCGAGGCCGCGAGGGGGCGGCCTGCCGCCGAGTTCGCGGGTCGTGAGGTGATCCACCGGGATCAGCTCGTCGTGTTGGAGGACTGAATGGCCGAGACCGTCACCGACATCTGCAGACGCGCCGCCGCCATTGCTCCCGAAATAGCCCGCCTGGAGGCGGTCACCAAGGATGCCGCTCTCCATGCGATGGCCGGCGCTCTGCTTGATGCCTCGGATGATCTCGTGCAGGCAAATCAGGAAGACGTCTCGGAGGCCGAGGCTCGAGGCACGTCACGGAGCCTGGTGGACCGACTGACCCTGAGTCCGTCCCGGCTCGCCGGGATGGCCGAGGGTCTGGGGGCCGTGGCCGCCCAGGACGATCCCGTCGGGGAGGTCGTGGCGGGCCGGCGGCGACCCAATGGGCTGACCATCGAGGAGGTGCGCGCCCCGCTCGGCGTCATCGCGGTCATCTACGAAGCGCGACCGAACGTCACCAGCGACGTCGCGGGTCTCTGCCTGAAATCCGGCAACGCGACGGTGTTGCGGGGATCGTCCATCGCGTTTAACTCGAACCGAGCGATCGTCGACGTCCTGCGGGCGGCCCTGACTTCGGCCGGCGTGCCCGCCGACGCCGTGCAGTTGGTCCCAGACGCGTCCCGTGCTTCGGCGACGGAGTTGATGACCGCCAAAGGGCTCGTCGATCTCTTGGTCCCGCGCGGGGGATCGGCCTTGATCAAGTCAATCGAGGACAGAGCCACCGTCCCGTACATCATCGACGGGGACGGAAATTGTCACATCTATGTCGACGAGTCGACCGACGAGGCGATGGCGACCGCCATCATCGTCAACGCGAAGACGCAGAGACCGAGCGTCTGCAACGCGCTCGAGACGCTCGTGGTGCACGAAGTCCTTGCCGAGAGCTGGTTGCCGAACGTGCTCGACGAACTGGCGTCGGCCGGCGTCGAGATTCGAGGCGACGAGCGCGTCGTCGAGCAATGGCCCAAGGCCACCGCCGCAACGCCAGAGGACTGGTCCACCGAGTACCTCGGCCTGGTCCTGGCGGTCAAGGTGGTCGATTCGTTAGACGCGGCGGTGGCGCACATCAATACCTACGGCACCTCGAACGCCGAGGGCATCGTCACCACCGACCTCGCGGCCGCCCGCCGGTTTGCCAACGAGATCGACGCCGGCTCGATCTTCGTCAACGCCTCGACCCGATTCTCGGACGGTGGCGAGTTCGGCTACGGGGCCGAGATCGGTATCTCGACCCAGAAGCTGCACGCGCGGGGGCCGATGGGCCTGCGCGCCCTCACCTCGACGAAATACGTCGTGTGGGGTGAGGGACAGACCCGCACCTGATCCGGCGAACCAGTTTGTTCACACTTGCGACCACCGCGCGCCATACCGGATCAACCTCGTCTGGCTAGCCTGCTGCACAGAGTCCCCGGCATGAGGACTGAATGGAGGAGGGTCTTGTCCCCCAGTTCCCTCTTCCGCGGACGCGTGGCTTGGGGGTCACTTCCCCAGACCCCCAAGCCAACTCCCTGGGGAACTCAACTCGGAACGCTCATCCTGGTAGTCGACGGTCTGGTCGACGAGGCGCGGATGATGTTCACCCGGCCCTCGGACCTCGAGCGGCTCGCCATGGAGGACGACGACGAGCCGCCGCCGGACTTCGAGGCCAAGAAGGGGAGCACCTCGAACGTTCGCGGGCGAGAGCGAGGCTTCGTTCATTTCCGGGCCCTAAATGGTGCACGCGACGATACCCGCTGGGTCCAAGAACGCGAAAAAGAGGAGCGGGCCTACCAACCTGGCCACGGAGCAGATTTTCTCCCCCTAGGTGCCCGGTTTTGCTCTTGTTTCGGGTTCGCTTTTCGCTTCAGCCCCGCCCTCGAACGGCCGATGAGGGTGTTGTAGGAGTTGC
>JBOGWW010000321.1:0-1810 GCA_050693655.1 Actinomycetota bacterium
AAGGAGTGGACGTTCTCGCCGAGACGCTCTGCCCCTGAGAGCGCGAAAACGGCGACAAGCCTGGGTTCGCCGGACCACCGCTCGTAGACTGCGTAGGTGGCCCGCCCGGCCACGCATGTTGGCCCGACACGGCGAAAGGACTGCGTCCATGCTGCGTTCTCGGTCGTGCACGTACCTTCCAGGTGCGCACACTCCCTGCGGCCTTGCATGCCTTGCCTGTCGCGCGTCTCGGCCTCGACTACGTGACCGGACGGGCCACTAATGCGTATCGCCCTCGGAGCAGACCATGCCGGATACCCTTCGAAATTGGCCGTGGCGAAGCATCTCGCCGACTCGGGCCACGAGGTCATCGACTTCGGCACGGACTCCGAGGAATCGGTCGACTACCCCCCGATCTGTGCCGCCGTCGGGCGATCCGTGGCGTCGGGCGAGGCCGAGTTCGGCATCGTGATCGGAGGCAGCGGACAGGGCGAGCAGATCGCCGCCAACAAGGTCCACGGTGTGCGAGCGGCGCTGTGTCTGAGCGAGTTCACGGCCCGCCTCGCCCGGGAGCACAACAATGCGAACGTGCTCTCGTGGGGCGGTCGGATCCTCGCCGACGCCTACGCCCTGGCGATCGTGGACGTGTTCCTGGGGACGGATTTCGACGGCGGCCGGCACGAGCGCCGGGTACAACAGATCGCAGATATAGAGAGAGAGGAATGCCGGTGAGTAATCCGGGCTGGTTGGACTTTGGGGCCGTCGAGAGGCTCGATCCCGAGATCGCGCAGGCGATCCGCGACGAGGTCGGGCGCCAGAACTCGAAGATCGAGCTGATCGCTTCCGAGAACTTCTCGTCTCCCGCGGTCCTCGCCGCGCTCGGCACTCCGCTCACGAACAAGTACGCCGAGGGCTATCCAGGCAAGCGCTACTACGGGGGTTGCGAGTTCGTCGATGTCGCGGAGAACCTGGCTATCGCTCGAGCCAAGGAGCTGTTCGGAGCCGAGCACGTCAACGTTCAGCCCCATGCCGGCGCCCAGGCCAACGCCGCTGCCTACTTCGCGTTCCTGCAACCGGGCGACACGTTCATGGGCATGGAGCTCGCGCACGGAGGTCACCTCACGCACGGCTCGCCCGTCAACTTCACGGGCAAGTTGTTCAACGTCGTGTCCTACGGCGTGCGCAAGTCCGACGAGCTCATCGACTACGACGAGGTGCGCGACATCGCCAAGCGCGAACGCCCCAAGGCGATCGTCGGTGGAGCTACCGCCTACTCGAGGCCCTGGGACTTCAAAGTCATGCGCTCGATAGCGGACGAGGTCGAAGCGATCTTGATCATCGATGCGGCGCACTTCGCAGGTCTCGTCGCCGGGGGAGTGCACGACAACCCGGTCGAGTATGCAGACGTCGTCACCTGCACGACGCACAAGACCCTGCGCGGCCCCCGGGGGGCCATGATCATGTGTCGCGAGGAGCACGCGAAGGCCATCGACAAGAGCGTCTTCCCAGCCTGGCAGGGTGGGCCGCTCATGCATTCGATCGCGGCGAAAGCGGTTGCATTTGCGGAGGCCCTCACCGATGAGTTCAAGGACTATGCCGCTCAGGTGGTCGCCAACGCACGAGTCATGGCCTCCACGCTGGCCGATGAGGGCCTACGAATCGTGTCCGGCGGCACCGACAACCACTTGATGCTCGTAGACCTCAGACCCGTTTCTCTGACCGGTAAGGAGGCGGAGGCGCGGCTCGACGCGGTGGGAATCACGGTGAACAAGAACGCCATTCCCTACGATCCCGAGAAGCCCTTCGTCGCGTCGGGGATCCGAGTCGGAAC
>JBOGWW010000322.1:0-9300 GCA_050693655.1 Actinomycetota bacterium
GCTACAAGCACGCGCTCACGCTGCTGGAGGAGAGCTCGCCCGGCACCAAGAGTCAGTTCTACGGGGGCTTTCTTCGCAAAGCGGCCGAGCTCTTCCGCGACGATGAGAGCGCCTCATCCGAACGAGAGGAAGTGGTCGCCTGTATCAGCTGCGGTGCCCCCACGGTGCTGAGAGATTCGCAGGAACCGCGCTGTACGTTCTGCAGGACCAAGGATCTGGCGCTGAAGCGCAAGGCCGAGCAGCCGGGACGAGCCGTCGCCGGTCCGAAGGCCGGAGGCTGAGTTGACCCCCGGCAAACCCTTCGAGCCGGGGGAGCGCGCTCTGCTCATCGACTCGAAGGAGCGCCGCTATCTCGTGACGCTACAAAACGGCAAGCAGTTCCACTCGCACATGGGGACGGTCGAGCACGACGCGCTGATAGGCGAGTTGGAGGGTGTGCGAGTGCAGGCCTCGAAGGGCGGGCGCCTGCTTGCGGTGCGACCGACCCTCAGTGACTTCGTTCTGAAGATGAAGCGCGGGGCTCAGGTCGTATACCCCAAGGACGTGGGCCTGATCCTCGTCTACGCCGACATCTACCCGGGGGCCTCGGTGCTCGAGGCGGGCACCGGGTCCGCTTCCCTGGCCCTCGCCTTGGCGCGCGCGGTGGGCGATGCAGGGCGAGTGGTTTCCTACGAGCTCAGGCAGGATCACCACGATCAAGCGGTTGCGAACGTGAACACGTGGTTCGAGGCGATCGGCGGGACACCCGCGAACCTCGATCTCCGGGTCGGAGATGTCTTCGCAGAGACATCCGGGGAATCCTTCGACCGCATGGTGCTCGACTTGCCCGAGCCGTGGCGCGCGGTGGGGACCACCACGAACTCCCTGACCGCCGGAGGAATCATCTGCTGTTACCTGCCGACGATTCCCCAGGTCCAGCAGGCCGTCGACGCCCTCCGGTCTTCGGGCTTCGGAATGATCGAGACCCTGGAGGGCCTGGTGAGGACGTGGAACGTCGAGGGGCAGTCCGTCCGGCCCGATCACCGCATGGTCGCTCATACCGGCTTTCTGATCACTGCAAGAAAGCTCGGGGATTAAAACTCAATTCACGAGCGTGCAAGCCGATGCAGTCTAGGAAAGATCATCCCCGTTACGAGGGTTCGGAGTAGGCTTTTCCGGAAGCCATGGGAGGTGGTTGCGGTCACTGAGGGCGACGAACGCAGAATCGTCCAGTACGACCGAGAGGTGCAGGAGCTACAAGGTCAGCTGAAGTTGCTCGAAGACGAGCTCGGGCTGACACGCAGGAAGCTCGAGGCCGCGCCTCGTCGGATCCATGCGCTTGAAAAGCGGCTGGCGGAAACCTCGGCAGAGCTCGAGACCTCGCGGAACAGCAACGAGCGCCTGTCATCGACGTTGCGCGAGGCACGCGACCAGCTGGTGGCGCTCAAGGAGGAAGTCGAGAAGCTTTCTCAGCCGCCCTGCACCTACGGTGTCTTCATCGAGGGATTCGACGACGATGCGACCGCCGACGTCTTCAGTAACGGCCGCAAGATGCGCGTGCACCTGTCACCCGAGGTCAAGATGGACGAGTTGCGGCGCGGCCAAGAGGTGATGCTCAACGAGGCGCTGAACATCATCGGTGCGCACAGCTTCGAGCTTCAGGGCGAGGTGGTCACGCTCAAGGAGATCTTCGAAGACGGCAAGCGCGCCCTGATCATCGCCCGAACCGACGAGGAGCGTGTGATCGAGCTCGCCGAGCCACTTCTCCACGAGAAGATCCGGCCCGGCGACAGTCTGTTGATGGACCCTAAATCAGGCCACGCGCTGGAGCGGCTCCCGAAACCCGAAGTCGAAGAGCTCATCCTCGAAGAGGTCCCAGACATCAGCTACGAGGACATCGGCGGCCTGGCCGAGCAGATCGAGGAGATTCGCGACGCAGTCGAGTTGCCCTACCTGCACGCCGACCTGTTCCGCGAGCACGACCTCGACCCTCCCAAGGGGATACTGCTCTACGGCCCGCCCGGTTGCGGAAAGACCCTGGTGGCCAAGGCGGTTGCCAACTCGCTCGCCAAGAAGGTCGCCGAGCGCACTGGTGCCGCCAACCGCCGCAGCTACTTCCTCAACATCAAGGGTCCCGAGCTTCTCAACAAGTACGTCGGAGAGACCGAGCGCCAGATTCGATTGATCTTCCAGCGGGCCAAGGAGAAGTCCGACGAGGGCGTGCCCGTGATCGTGTTCTTCGACGAGATGGACTCCCTGTTCAGGACGCGTGGTTCGGGCATATCGAGCGACATCGAGTCGACGATCGTGCCTCAGCTTCTGGCCGAGATCGACGGGGTCGAGAGCCTCAAGAACGTGATCGTGGTCGGTGCCTCGAACCGCGAGGACCTGATCGACCCGGCCATTCTCCGGCCCGGCCGGCTGGACGTGAAGATCAAGATCGAGCGTCCTGACGAGAGTGCGGCCCAGGACATCTTTCGCAAGTACCTGACCTCGAACCTTCCGATCTCGACCGACGATGTCTCCAAGCACGGTTCCGCAGAGCAGGCCGTGGCGGCGGTCATCGAGACGACGGTCGAGAGGATGTACTCGGTCACCGACGAGAACAAGTTCCTCGAGGTCACCTACGCGAACGGCGACAAGGAGATTCTCTACTTCAAGGATTTCTCGTCGGGCGCGATGATCGAGAACATCGTCCGGCGGGCCAAGAAGATGGCCATCAAACGCCACATCGCCGGCGGTCCCAAGGGCGTGGGCGGCGACGACCTGATGAACGCGATCCACCAGGAGTACCGCGAAAACGAGGACCTTCCCAACACCACCAACCCCGACGACTGGGCCAAGATCTCGGGCAAGAAGGGCGAACGCATCGTCTACATCCGAACTCTGGTCGGCGAGCACAAAGAGGGCGAAGGCCAGCGTCAGGTCGAGAACGTCCAGACGGGGCAGTATCTCTAGCTCCCGTCGTACCCTTCCCTAATGGCCATCGAGAAGATCTGCGGCATAGAGACCGAGTATGGGATCTCGGTTCAGGGTGCGGTCGACTTCAATCCGATACTGACCTCGTCCTTGCTCATCAACGCCTATGCCAAGCCGGCGTTCAAGCGCGTGCGTTGGGACTACGAGGAAGAGAATCCTCTGCGCGACGCACGCGGCTTCGACCGGGCCCCGGCCGAGACGACTCCCGAGGACGACTCCGGGCTCGTCAATATCATCCTTCCCAACGGGTCGCGCTACTACGTCGACCACGCGCACCCCGAGTACTCGAGCCCCGAGTGCTCCAACGCGCGCGACTGCGTGATTTGGGACAAGGCGGGGGAGCGCATCCTCGAGGACTCGATGCGCGCGGCCTACAACATCGTGCCCGAGCACGAGCGCGTCTTCATCTACAAGAACAACTCGGACGGTAAGGGCAACTCGTACGGCTGCCACGAGAACTATCTCGTCGATCGTAAGGTTCCGTTCCCCGTGCTCGTGAAGCACCTAATCCCCTTCTTCGTTTCGCGCCAGGTGTTCACGGGCGCCGGCAAGGTGGGGGCCGAAAACGGCGTCGACAACGTCGGCTTCCAGCTCTCGCAGAGAGCGGATTTCTTCGAGGTCGAGGTCGGGCTGGAAACGACCTTCAAGCGGCCGATCATCAACACCCGGGACGAGCCTCACGCCGATCCGGACATCTACCGCCGGCTCCACGTAATCGTCGGCGACGCGAACATGTGCGAGGTCGCCACTTATCTCAAGGTGGGCGCCACGGCCCTCGTCCTGAAGATGATCGAGGACGAGTTCATCACGGACGACTTCACGCTGAGCGAGCCGGTTCGAGCGATCAAAGCGGTTAGCCACGATACGAACCTTCGCTCGACCATCGAGCTCGTCGGAGGCCGGCGCATCAGCGCGATCGAGCTGCAGTGGGAGTACCTGCGGCTCGCGAAGAAGTACGCGCAGGACAACGAGATCACCGAGGTCGAAGGCGATGTCCTCGACCGATGGGAGAGCGTGCTCGACAGGCTCGAGTCCGATCCGATGTCGCTCGGTCGCGAGCTGGACTGGGTGGCGAAGCTGCAGGTCATGCAGGCCTATCGTGACCGTGACTCACTCGAGTGGGACAGCCCCAAGCTGAAGATGATCGATCTGCAATGGCACGACGTCCGCCGGGACAAGGGGCTCTACTACAGGCTCCTGGGCTCGGGAAAGATCGAGCAACTCGTGAGCGACTCCGAAGTGGCCCACGCGGTCGACCATCCGCCCGAGGACACCCGCGCCTACTTCCGAGGCGAGTGCCTCCGCCGCTTCAGCGAGGTCATCGTCGCGGCCTCGTGGGACGCCCTGATCTTCGATATCGGGGACGAACCGCTGCGAAAGGTCCCGACCCTCGAGCCCACGCGGGGGACCAAGGCGCACGTCGAGTCGCTGCTGGACGCCTCGCCGGACGCCTCGACGCTGATCCGTAATCTGGGCACCTGAGGCGAGTTCATCGACACACGCTCTCGGTACACTTGACGTTCAGCCGACTGTGAGGTGATGGCTAATGGCAGACCAAAAACGCAAACCGAAGCCGAAGCAAGAGGAAACCACCGAAGAGGCTGTCGACGCCAAAGCGACCGAAGAGAAGACCGAGGAGGTCGACGACCTCCTCGACGAGATCGACTCGGTGTTGGAGTCAAACGCCGAAGAGTTCGTGCGTTCCTTTGTGCAGAAGGGCGGAGAATAGAGCAAAACGCATTTTGGTCCTTACACCCTGAGGAGGGAGAGGGAGCATGACACGTGTCAAGAGATCTTCCGGAGCCCCCATTCCTCCGTTGCATGAAATGCAAAGAGGTCAAGCCATCAAAGGATTTCTGCCGCAATAGGAGTACCGGCACCGGCTTCCATACCTATTGCAGGCCATGCCATCGTCGTCAGCAGAAGGAAACACTTGAGCGGAGGCATGGGGGCAGTTCCCGTCATTATCATTTGATGCAGAAGTACGGGATGGGGGCCGACGAAGTAGATGGCCTCATCCAGCAGCAAGACGGACTCTGTGCCGTTTGCCGCTCCAGGGCGGCCACGCAGGTCGATCACGATCACAAGACCGGAGCGATTCGTGGGATCGTCTGCCTGCTCTGCAACGCCGCTATGGGGGCCTTTCATGACGACCCCGTTTTGATTCGCAAAGCCATCAGGTACGTCAAGGGACACTCCGATGGCAACTAAGCGCTGCCCTCGGTGCGGCGAGACCAAACCCCTGAACGACTTCGCTAGAAATCGCTCGACCAAGTCTGGCTATGGCGGCTATTGCAAGCCTTGTCATAACTCGGTTGTCAACGAGAACCGACGGAAGAATCATGGGGGTAATCGCAACTTCTGGCTGAATCACCGCTACCGGGTCGACGCCACCCAGGTCGAGTGGATGATTCTGCAACAGGGCGGTGTCTGTGCCCTCTGCGGGACGGGAAAACCCGAGCACGTCGATCACGATCACCCGACGAAGCGCCTACGCGGGATACTCTGCTTCAATTGCAATCGTGGGCTCGGGAAGTTCGCAGATGACGTCGAGCTCATTGAGAAGACAGCCGAATACCTGGAGAGAACCGTAGCAGGATGAAAGAGCCCCATCTCAGCGATCTGATGCGCATCCCGGTCAACGGGCCCGGTTCGTCGTTCTCCGACCTCCTCCGGAAGCAGGCCCCCGACGCGCTGCCTCAGATCCGTGAGCCGGGCGGACTGCAGGCGCCCGAGGGGACGACGGTGCTCGCGCTGCGGTTCAAGGACGGAGTGATCGTGGCCGGCGACCGGCGCGCCACCGAGGGCTTCCAGATCGCCCACCGTTCGATCGAGAAGGTCTTTGCGGCCGACGACTACTCGGCGGTGGCCATCGCGGGTGCGGCGGGGCCCGCGGTCGAGATGGTGCGGCTCTTCCAGACCGAGCTCGAGCACTACGAGAAGGTCGAGGGAGAGCGGCTGACGCTGGAGGGAAAGGCCAACAAGCTCAGCCAGATGATCCGAGCGAATCTTCCCGCCGCGATGCAGGGACTGATCGTGGTTCCGGTCTTCGCGGGTTTCGACGTGCCCCTTCAGCGCGGTCGCATCTTCAAGTACGACGTGACCGGGGGCCGCTACGAGGAGGATGACTACCACGCGTCGGGCTCCGGTGGTAAAGATGCTCGCAGCTCTCTCAAGAAGCGTTTCCGGGAGAACCTCGGCAGGGACGAGGCAGTGAAATTCGCGATCGAGGCGCTCTTCGACGCCGCCGACGAGGACGTGGGAACCGGCGGACCCGACTTGATGCGGGGCATCTTCCCGAACGTGGTCGCGATCTCGGCCCCCGGAATGATCGAGATTCCCGAGGAGGAGATCCGGCGCCTCTTCGAACAACTGATCACCGAACGCTCCGAGCAAGCTCACGAGACCCACACCATCGACGTTCGCCGACCGGAGCAGGAGGGCTAACCGAGTGCCGGTTCCGTACTACGTCTCGCCCGAACAGCTCATGAAGGACAAGGCCGATTACGCGCGCAAGGGCATCGGTCGCGGGAAGTCGGTCTTGGCCATCGAGTACACCGACGGCATCCTCTTTTTGGCCGAGAACACCTCGGCCACGCTTCACAAGATCTCGGAGATCTACGACCGCATCGCATTCGCGGGCGTTGGAAAGTTCAACGAGTACGAGCAGCTGCGGATCGGTGGCATTCGACTCAGCGACCTCAAGGGCTACAGCTACTCACGTCACGACGTGACCGCCAAGGCTCTGGCCAACGCCTACAGCCAGACACTCGGAAACATCTTCACCTCCGAGATCAAGCCATACGAGTGCGAGATACTCGTGGCTGCGGTCGGCGACGACACGGGCCGCAACGAGGTCTTCCACATCCTCTACGACGGCTCCGTCACCGATCGCCAGCAGTGGGTGGCGATGGGAGGACAAGCCGAGGCCATCGAAGCACACCTTCAGGAGCACTACCCGCAGAACTACCCCCAGGAGATGCCCGATCTTGCCGGAGCCATGAATCTCGGCATGGCCGCTCTGCATGCGGCCAGCGAGAGGGAGCTCACCGCGAGCACGATCGAGGCCGCCGTGCTCGATCGCAAGAGGCAGCGGAGGAAATTTCGGCGCCTCTCCGAACCGGAGCTGCGCGAGCACTTCTAGGCTTCGGCGGAGGCTTCGCTGCGCCTCGCCGAGCGAAAGGCTCGGAACCCGCCCTTCGGGCGGGCGCTTTTCTAGCCGGCTCCCCTTCAAAGAGCCGCTCCCACGTATCCTGAGGCTATGGAGCGCCGCATCTTCGGCACCGAGAACGAATACGGGGTCACCTGCACCTTTCGCGGGCAGCGCCGGCTTTCGCCCGACGAGGTCGCCCGCTACCTCTTCCGCCGGGTGGTGTCCTGGGGACGCTCGAGCAACGTATTCCTCGAGAACGGGGCCCGGCTCTACCTCGACGTCGGTTCCCATCCCGAGTACGCGACCCCCGAATGCGACACCGTCTACGACCTCGTGGTGCACGACAAGGCGGGGGAGCGCATCCTCGAGGGGCTGTTGAAGGCGGCCGAGGCGAGGCTCCGAGAGGAGGGCATCTCGGGCGACATCTATCTCTTCAAGAACAACACCGACTCCGCGGGCAACTCCTACGGCAGTCACGAGAACTACCTCGTCAGCCGCTACGGCGAGTTCGGGCGTCTCGCCGAGGTCATGATCCCCTTCTTCGTCAGCCGGCAGATCTACGCGGGGGCGGGCAAAGTGCTCCAGACCGCGCGCGGAGCCCTGTACTGCATCTCGCAGCGCGCGGAACACATCTGGGAGGGTGTGTCGTCCGCGACCACTCGTTCCCGTCCGATCATCAACACGCGCGACGAACCGCACGCCGATGCCGAGAAGTTCCGCCGGCTCCACGTCATCGTCGGAGACTCGAACATGAGCGAGTGGACCTCCTATCTCAAGATCGGAACCACGGCGCTGCTCCTGCAGATGGTCGAGGAGGGCGTACAGATAAGGGACCTCACACTCGAGAACCCCATCCGGGCAATTCGCGAGATCAGCCACGACACGACGTGCAGGCGCAAGGTACGGCTGGCAAACGGCCGCGAGGCCTCGGCGCTCGACATGCAAAAGGAGTACCTGGGCAAGGCCCTGCGGTGGGTCGATCATCGCGACGACCCCGTGCTCAAAGAGATCGCAGTGATGTGGGAGCACGCCATCCACGGGCTCGAGCACGATCAAGACAGCCTCAACTCCCAGATCGACTGGATCATGAAGCGCAACCTGATCGAACGCTACCGAGCCAAGCACAACTTTTCGCTCGCCCACCCGCGCGTTGCGTTGATGGATCTCGCCTCTCACGACGTAAACCGCAAACGAGGCCTCTACTACCTGCTCGAACGGCGCGGGACCGCCGAGCGCATGTGCGATGAAAGCGACATCGAGACCGCGACGCAGGAACCTCCGCAGACCACCAGAGCGCGCTTGCGAGGGGAGTTCATACGAGCCGCAAAACGTAAGCGTCGCGACTTCACCGTCGACTGGGTGCACCTCAAGCTCAACGACCAGGCCCAGCGCACCGTGTTGTGCAAGGACCCGTTCCGCTCCACCGACGAGCGCGTGGCCAAGCTGATCGCCAGCCTGTAATGGCGGGTTGGCGGCGAGGAATCGTCTCCGAGTTGATCGAGCAGAAGTCCGATCTGCTCGTGATCGGCGTGGAGGTGGAGGGGCACAACCTGAGGGCGGTCGCGTTTCCCCACATGGTCGCCGCGCTTCGCCCGGGCGACGAGGTCGTCCTGAACACGACCGGAACCGACATGAATCTCGGGACCGGCGGTGCGGCGTTCGTGCTCTGGAACCTTAGCAACGCGGAGCTTCCCGGCAGGGGAGAGGGTCACATCATCAAGCTCCGCTATACGCCGTGGCAAACCGAGGTACTGGCGGCCGAAGCCCCGGAGAGCCCTCACCACCGGAGCCTGGCCGAGGTCACCTCCATCGCCGGGATCCCCGTGGTCGTGTGCGGGGTGCACTCCCACCTCGGACCGGTTGTGGCCGGCATCAAAGAGGCCAACCCGGAGGCGCGCGTCGGCTACCTCATGACCGACGGAGCCGCTCTGCCACTGCCTTGGAGCGACCTGGTTCGGTCCCTGAAGGAGGCCGGGCTCCTCGACGCGACCTGCACCGCGGGCCACGCTTTCGGCGGCGATCTCGAGGCCGTCAACGTGTTCAGCGGGCTGGCCGCGCTCGAGACCGCGGCCGAGGTAGATGCGATCGTCGTGGCCATGGGACCCGGCGTGGTGGGCACGGGCACCGTCCTCGGCTTTACCGCGATGGAGCAGGGCCCCCTGCTCGATGCGGCCGGCGCCCTGGGAGGG
>JBOGWW010000323.1:0-4083 GCA_050693655.1 Actinomycetota bacterium
GTGATCTTCGACGTCGAGGCGGTGTTTCTGTTCCCCTGGGCGACCGTGTTCGAAGACCTCGGGACCCAGGCCTTCGTCGAGATGGTCATCTTTATCGCCATCTTGGCCCTCGCTCTGCTGTACGCAATCAAGAAGAAGGTGCTCGAGTGGCTGTAATCGAGAAAGTCAAACTTCCCAAGCCCCTTTCCTGGGCGCTCAACTGGAGCCGTCAGTACTCACTGTGGATGCTGCAGTTCGGACTCGCCTGCTGCGCCATCGAAATGGGCGCCGCGATCGCAACCAAATTCGACGTCATCCGTTTCGGAGTCATCCCCTTCCCCGCCTCGCCGCGGCAGGCCGACCTCATGGTCGTCGCAGGCACGGTCACCGACAAGATGGCGGCTCCGATCAGGCGCGTCTACGACCAGATGCCCGAGCCGAAATACGTCATCTCGATGGGATCGTGCGCCAATTGCGGCGGACCCTACTGGGACAGCTACTCGGTGACGAAGGGCGTGGACCAGGTCATCCCGGTGGATGTCTACGTACCGGGTTGTCCGCCCCGGCCGGAGGCCTTGCTGCAGGGCATCATCCGCCTCCAGCAGAAGATCGCGACCGAGGACGTGAGCACTCGTTGGAAGGGTCACGACAACGAGATTCCGCACATCCCCGAGGCGGGCCTGGCGGGGGGAGTCTGAGTGAGACTCGAAGCAACCGACGCGCTCGACCGCGTCAAGGGGGCGCTCGGCGGGCGCGTGGTCGAATCCCGTTTGAACTACGGACAGGTGGACCTGACCGTCGAGCCGGCCAACCTGGTGGAGGTCGTGACCATGCTGCGCGATGACATCGCGCTCGGGTGCCGTTTCTTCACCTTTCTCTCCGCCGTCGACCGCTCGTCGTTCAACTTCGACGACGAGGGCCAGAAGGGCGGGCTCGAGGTGCTGGTGCACCTGTACAGCCCGGAGAAGGTCTTCCACGTCAACATTCACGTGCCGCTGGACTTCGAGACCCCGGTCTGTCCTTCCATTACCGGCGTATTCAGGGGCGCGGAATGGCATGAGCGCGAGGCGGCGGAGATGTTCGGCATTCACTTCACCGACCATCCGAACCTTGCCACGCTCTATCTGTCGGAGGACTTCGAGGGTCATCCCATGCTGAAGTCCTTCAAGCTGCCGTCGCGCAGCTACATAAAGGAGTGGCCGGGAGCCAAAGACCCGGACGAAGCCGCAGCGGGGGGGAGGTAGCCGGTGACCGCGCGCGAGGCGGGCCCGGCCCGGCCGGACACCATGGAACCCGAGCTCCAGAGCCTCCAGGACTCCAGCGCGTTCGCGGCCGAGGTTTCCGAAGGCCGGCTCGTCACCGAGCAAATGCTGCTCAACGTCGGGCCTCAGCACCCCGCCACGCACGGGGTGTTCCGGCTGCTGGCGACGATCGACGGCGAGCGCCTCGTTCATGCCGAACCGGTCGTGGGCTACATGCACCGCGGCTACGAAAAGCTCGTCGAGCAGCGGGACTACCGGCAGATCACCAACCTCATAAGCCGCATGGACTGGCTGTCGGGGATCAACAACGAACTCCCCCTGGCCCTCGCGCTCGAGGAGCTCATGGAGATCCAGGTGCCGGCGCGCGCTCAGTACCTGCGCGTTGCTCTCGCCGAGATGAACCGCATTCTCAACCACCTGATGTTCTTCCAGTCCTTCTCGGCCGAGCTCGGTGCGATCACTCCCACCTTCTACGCGTTCCGCGAACGCGAGGACATCCAATACGCGATGGAATCGGTCACCGGGGGCCGGATGCACTTCGGATTCTTCCGTCCCGGTGGACTGAAGGAGGACGTGCCGAAGGGCTTCATCGCCATGGCCCTCGCCTCGGTGCGACAGGTCATCAGGCGGCTCCCCGACTACGAAGACCTGCTAACGGGCAACGAGATCTTCAAGCAGCGCACCATCAACGTTGGGGTGCTCGACCGAGAGGTGGCCTACTCGTACGGCGTCTCCGGCCCCATCGGCCGGGGGTCGGGCATAGCCATGGACGTGCGCCGGGACGAGCCCTATCTCGTTTACGACCAGTTCGACTTCGACGTCTGCACCGGATCGCACGGTGACTGCTTCGACCGTTTCTGGGTGCTTCTGCACGAGATCATCGAGTCGGCCAAGATCGTCGAGCAGGCGCTCGAGGCGTTGCCGCCCGGGCCGATCATGGGCAAGGTGCCCCGTGTGGTCGAGGCCCCCAAGGGCGAGGTCTACGTTCGCACCGAAAACCCCTTGGGCGAGCTCGGTTTCTATCTCGTCTCGGACGGAGGCCGAAGGCCGTACCGAATCAAGATTCGGACGCCGTCGTTCTCCAACGTGTCGGCGCTGCCCTACGTCCTCGAGAACACTCTGGTGGCGGACATGATCGCCATCCTGGGCTCCTTTTTCTTCGTGCTGGGGGACGTCGACCGTTGATTGACATCGCGCTGACCGCATGGCAGATCCTCTTGGTCAAGCTGCTGATCGTCCTGATCGTGGTGCCCGTCGGCGCGCTCGTCGGCGGCTACGTCCTGCACAAAGAGATGGCCCACATGCAGCACCGCCTCGGCCCCATGTACGCGGGTGGGTGGCACGGATGGGCCCAGACTCTGGCCGACGGGATCAAGTTCGCCTACAAGGAGGACATCATTCCGACAAGCGCGGACCGGCGGGTCTTCTCGCTTGCGCCTGCGGTCATCTTCGTGCCGGTGATGCTGCTCTATCTCGTCATACCCGTCGATCGAACGCTCATCATCGAGGATCTCGATGTGGGACTCTTCTTCCTGCTTGCGGTGGGCTCGGTGGGGGCGATCGGCGTACTCATGGCGGGGTGGTCGAGCGCGAACAAGTACGCGCTGATCGGAGCGCTGCGTTCCGCGGGCCAGCTACTCGCCTACGAACTCCCGATCGTGCTCAGCGCGGCGGCGATCGCAATGCTTGCGGGGACCCTTTCGCTGGTCGGCATCGTCGAGGCCCAGGACTGGCCCTTCTTGTTCTGGCCACCCGGGCTCGGGATCGCGCTGTTCTTGGTGTTCACCGGGGGAGCGATGGCGGAGATGGCCCTGCCTCCGTTCGACATGCCCGTGGCCGAGTCCGAGCTCATCACCGGGCCCTTCACCGAGTACACGGGGATGCGTTTCATCTTCGGCTTCTTCTTTGCCGAGACCGCGCACATGATCGCGATCGCCGCGATAGGCGCGACCCTGTTCCTAGGCGGCTATAAGCCGATCGTCCCGTGGGGACCGCTCGAGGTCGTTCCGGGGGTCTTGTGGTTCTTCGCCAAGACCTCGTTCATGGTCTTCCTGCTGCTGTGGATTCGGTTCTCGTTCCCACGCCTGCGAGAGGACCAATTGCAGAAGTTCGCTTGGAAGTTCCTGATCCCCCTCTCGCTCGTCCTGATCCTGGCGACCGGCGCGTGGATTCTGTACACCCCATGATGCGAGGAAAGCGATGGCCCTAGACGCCGACGAGAGACTCGAGCGGGCACGCAGGCCCGGCTACGGCATCGGGCTGCTCAAGGGCATGCGCGTGCTGCTCAAGCATCTCTTCAAGCGCAACTCGGTGATCCAGTATCCCGAGGTCAAGCAGGACCTTTCGCCACGCACCCGTGGAGTCATTGCGCTCAAGGAAGAGAACTGCACGGTGTGCATGCTGTGTGCGCGCGAGTGCCCGGACTGGTGCATCTACATCGATTCGCACAAGGAGACCCTGCCACCGAAGCGCCAGGGCGGCCGGCCTCGCAAGCGCAACGTTCTGGACCGCTTCGCGATCGACTACGCGCTGTGCATGTACTGCGGGATCTGCGTCGAGGTCTGCCCCTACGACGCGCTGTTCTGGAGCCGTGAGTTCGAGTACGCCGAGTACGACATTCGCCCGCTGACGCACGAGAAGGAGAAGCTGTCGGACTGGATGGCCACGGTCCTTCCTCCGAACGAGCTCGAAGAGGGAGCCGACATACCGGGCCTGCCGACCAAGGCTCCGGTCACGGCGGCGGCGCCGGCAACGACGCCCGCCACGGCCGCGACTCCCGCCAGCGTCACATCTTCGGCAGCCGAGGCGCGGCCCGAGCAGGCGCAAACCGCCCCCCGCGAGG
>JBOGWW010000324.1:0-1941 GCA_050693655.1 Actinomycetota bacterium
TTCGAGACGAAGTCGGGCTACGGGCTGAGCGTCGAGGCCGAGCTTCGTCAACTGAGGCTCGCGCGGCGACTCGCGGACCAGATCCCGCAGACCGTCGTGTCGACCTGCCTGGCGGCCCACGCGATCCCGAAGGGCAGGTCGCCGGGGGAGTGGGTGGGCGAGGCCGCCAACGAGCTGTTACCGGTCGCGGCGAACGAGGGCCTGGCCACCGGCGTCGACATCTACGTCGAATCGATCGCGTTCGCCCTCGAGCACGCGGCACGGCTTCACGAGGCCGCGAAGCCGCTGGGCTTATCGATGAGAATGCACGCCGACCAGCTCGAGGATGGACAGGGTGGTTCCTTCGCCGCGCGCTGGGGCTTCGCGTCTGCCGACCACCTCAACCACACCTCGCTCACCGCGGTCGGCGACCTCGCCGCGAGCGACACCGCCGCGGTTCTCCTTCCCGGCGCCACCTTCACGTTGCGCCAGAACCAGAAGCCACCGGCACGCAACCTGATCGAAGAGGGCGCGATCGTCGCTCTCGGGTCGGACCTCAATCCCGGGACCTCGCCCATCGGTTCGATGCCCTTCGTGATGGCCCTCGCCTGCAGGCTCTACGGGCTGCGTCCGCTCGAGGCGCTCGCGGCGGCAACCGTCAACGGGGCCTACGTCTGCGGCGTCGGCGACCGGGTGGGCCGCCTGCAGCCGGGCTACCGGGCCGACGCGGTGGTGCTGGACGCTCCGGCCTTCGAGCATCTCTGTTACCGCCCCGACCACGACGCGGTGCTGGCGGTGATCTGCGGCGGCGACATCGTCCACCTCGCCCCCCGGGCCGAAGGCCGGCTGAGGGTTGACAGAGACGGATCAGAGAATACTCTTTAGAGAGTATGACTCAGATACATGCGACCATCGCCCGGCGGGCGTTCGACCTGGATGCCGAGGAGATCGACCGAGCCCTAGCCGGCGTCCTGCCGGAACCGATCTCGGATCATTACGTCGTGGTGCGGGGGCGCCGGTATCCGCCGAAACAGGTAATCGCGGTGGTTACGGGACTGGATCGAGCCGATTTCACGACCCATCAGGCTCGCCGTGTCTTGAGCCGGCTGGGCCTCACGGTGGGTCGTCGAAGCACGGCGGCCCAAGGGTCACCCGAAACAGCTCGGGGCCCGGGCCCTCATGGTGGCAGGGAAGCAGAACTGCTTCGCCCCTTCGCGGGACAGTGGGTTGCCCAACGAGGACTCGAGGTGTTGGTGGCGGCCGGTAGCCCGCAGCAGGTCCTCGCATGGCTGGAGCGCCACAACCAGCAAGCCGACGCGATGTTTCTAGTCCCGCGCGCGACATGGCAGGCCGAAGGTGAGTCACCGGGATGAGGTTCTTGTTCAAGGAACTCCCCGGTACGCCCGTCGATTATCTGCGACCTGTGATCCCCGTGGTGGTAGAGGGGCTGCCGCGTGCCCCCCAGCTGTGTCTCGTTGATTCGGGGGCGCTGCACAATCGCTTCGGGTCGTGGGTAGCCGAGGCCGGGGGAATCGAGCTCGAGGACGCTCCTGCCGAGACGATTGCATTGGGTGGATTTCATACTGAAGCTCGAACCAAGCGGGTTCGACTTGGCGTTGGAGACTTTGCCTGGGAGGCGCCGGTGTCGTTTTGCCATCCTTGGCCGCTCGCCTTTCATATCCTGGGCCAGGAGGGGTTCTTCCGATGGTTCGAAGTCTCGATTCGCGCGGCTCGCTTCACGATCGATCTCGAGCTCGAAGCGGAATGACTCCCGCGGCCCTCCTCAGTTGATCGGTCCCGCGACCTCCTCCGCCGCCCCCGCCAACTGCCCGCTCGCCACCATCGCACGAACCCTGCCGATGTCGTCCGAGAGGGGGCGGTCCTCCTCCAGGTGCGGGGACAGTCCCCGAAGGTGTTCGAGCACGTGAGCGGTCGCTGGCGAGGGCGTCAGGGGAGTGCGCA
>JBOGWW010000325.1:0-7896 GCA_050693655.1 Actinomycetota bacterium
TCATCGGCCCTCGGGAGCTCGATGCCCACCTTCTCGCCGGCCTTGGCCAATGCTTCTTGCGCGGGGGCGGGGAGCGACCCGGTTGCGGCCAGGCCTCCGGTGGCGGCAAGGGCCACCCCGGCCATAGCCAGCTTTGCGGTTAGAGACGCGAACAGCGATGACAGCACGGGCTTTACCCTCCTGAGGAGACCGACGGAGACCGTCCGCTCGGTCGGTCGAATCGTTTGGCGCTCGAGATTCGCAGCCGCCTCGACCATTGCGGTCAGGTGCGCCCTGCGGGTCGACTCGGCCGGAACGGCCCCGAAGGAGGCCTTGGCGTCCCGGGCGAATGCGGCCAGGTCCTCGAGCGAGGGATCCTCGCCGGCATACTGCCCGTCGAGAGCCTGCTCGATCTGCTCCTCGTCCAATCTCGTTAGCCAAGCCATGTCGCTCTCGTAAGCGTCTAAATTGCTCATAGGGGTACGCCCTCCCGGGAGATCTTCTTTCGCAGGTTGGCGAGCCCCCGCCGTTGGAGCGCTTTGACGGCACCCACGCGCTTGTCCAGGATCCCGGCGATCTCCTCGATGGTGAGGCCGGCGATCATCCGCAGCAGAAGGACGTCCTGTTGGTCCGAGGACAGGCTTGTGATGATTCGCAGAACGTGTCTGGATCCCAGAGCATCGAGCGCTTCCTTCTCCACGTCCCCGCCGGGCGGCGCCTGCCGGGTCACATCGTCCGCGGCGGACTCTAGGGGTCGTCTGTTGCGATAGCGAACATCATCGAGCAGTCGGTGATGCGCTATGGAGAGCGTCCAGGCCCGGAGGTCTCGCTCGTTGCCTTCGAACGAGTGCACGTCACGCACGACCTGGAGGAAGACTTCCCCGGTCAGATCCTCGGGTTCGAGGGCACCTCTAGCCCGGAGGTAACCCAGGACCAATGGCGCCAGGTCGTCGTATAGCTCGGCCCACGCCCACTCGGCCCCGCCACGCGCCGCCGTAAACACCGAGTCGAAAGCTTGCCCTAGTGTCATGTTTGCGGGTCAGCCTCGCAGATGATGGCCGTCGAGGCAACGCGATCCGGGCGGGTCCTTAAAGAGAGGGGTATGTCAACTGGATGCCTGAGCGGCTGGTGATCGTCGGTGGTGATGCGGCGGGGATGAGCGCGGGCACGCAGGCCCGGCGACGCCGCGACCCTACCGAACTCGAGATCGTCGCCTTCGAGAGAGGTTCTTACACCTCGTACTCGGCCTGCGGTATTCCGTATTTCGTGGGCGGCACGGTCGAGGAGTTGGATCCCTTGATCGTCCGTTCGCCGGAGGCCTTCCGAGAGCGAAACGAGATCCAGGCCCACATCCACCACGAGGTGACCGAGATCGATCTTCATGCGCGCAAGGTCAAGGTGCGCGACCTCGTGAACTCGGTCGATCGCACGGAGGGCTTCGATCAGCTCATGATCGCCACGGGCGCCACACCCATCCACCCGCGCTGGCCGGGGAGCGATGCGGAGGGCATCTTCGGCTTGCAGGTGCTCGGAGATGGAGTCGAGATCCGTAGGTGGGTCGACCAGCGCAGGCCCGCGCGCGCGGTCGTCATCGGTGCGGGATACATCGGCATCGAGATGGCCGAGGCCTTCAAGGTTCGAGGTATGGAAGTGGCCGTTGTCACCAGGGCGCCGCAGCCCATGACGACGGTGGACGAAGATATGGGCGCCATCGTGGCCGAGAGGATGCGGGCCATGGATATCGATCTCTGGCTCGAGGAGGACGTCGAGGGTCTCGAGCAAACCGGCGGACGCGTGAGTGCGGTGGTCACCGACGCCCGCACCATTCCCGCCGACATGGTGGTTCTGGGACTCGGCGTGGAGCCGAATACCGAGCTGGCCGAGGGGGCGGGGATCGTCATCGGCGCCTCGGGTGGGATCCGGGTCGATCGCCAGATGCGCACGATGGTGGAGGGGGTTTGGTCGGGGGGAGACTGTGCCGAGAAGTTCCACCTGGTCTCTCGCCGGCCCGTGACGATTCCGCTCGGAACTCACGCCAACAAAGAGGGACGCGTCGCGGGAATCAACATTGGGGGTGGGTACGAGACGTTTCCCGGTGTCATCGGAACGGCGGTTTCGAAGATCTGCGATGTCGAGGTCGCTCGCACCGGCCTGAACGAGAGCGAGGCCTCGGAGGCCGGGTTTCAGTTCGTCACGAGTATCACCGACTCGACGACGCGGGCGGGCTATTTTCCCGATGCGCGTCCGATCAAGACCAAGCTCGTGGTGGAGAGACAGTCCGGGAGACTGCTCGGAGCTCAGATCATCGGCGAAGAGGGAGCCGCGAAACGAATCGACGTGCTCGCGACCGCTATCTGGAACCGCATGTCGGTGGGCCGGCTCCTCAACCTCGACCTGTCCTATGCACCTCCCTTCGCCCCCGTGTGGGACCCGGTGCTCATCGCGGCTCGCGACGCGCGGAAGCTCGTCGAAGAAACGTTGCAGGTGGAATCGGGGTGAGCGCGGAGCTTCTGGCGATTGCGGTAGAGGCCGCGCGGGGTGCAGGGGAGCTGCTGCTGACATCTTTCGCCGGCACCCTCGAGGGCGTCTCCACGAAGTCTTCTCCGACCGATCTCGTCAGCAAAGCCGACCGGGACTCGGAGCGCTGGCTCCTCGATTTCATTGCATCGAAACGCCCCGACGACGGGATATATGCCGAAGAAGGGGGGCGCTCCGAATCCCGCAGCGGGCTGCGTTGGGTCATAGATCCCCTCGACGGGACGGTCAACTTCCTCTTTCGCATACCGGTGTGGGCCGTGAGCATCGCCTGCGAGGACGAACGGGGAGCGATCGTGGGCGTCGTCCACGACCCGAACCGCAACGAGACCTTCAGCGCGCAGCGAGGCCGCGGCGCGCTGCTCAACGACCGGCGCCTGGAGGTGTCCGAGCGAACGGATCTCGCCACCGCTCTCATCGGAACCGGATTCGCCTACGAGCATGACCAACGGGTTGCCCAGGCCCGCGTTGCTGCCGAGGTCCTCGGCGAGGTGCGGGACATCAGGCGGGCGGGATCGGCGGCTCTCGATCTCTGCTCGGTAGCATGTCGCAGGCTCGACGGTTTCTACGAGGCGTACACCCAGCCGTGGGATCACGCGGCGGGCGCGCTCATCGTGGCGGAGGCCGGAGGAATCGTCAGCGAGGGACCGGCACCGTCCGGGGAGGGCACGACCGTGGTCGCGAGCAACACCACCCTTCATGACGAGCTTCGCAGGCTGGTGCTCGGCAACGACTAGGCAAGGAGTGCGGTTATGGACATCCTGAATCCCGCCATCGATCGTTATCTGAACGCGCTGGCGGCGACCGATGACGAACCCGTTCTGCTCGAGATGGAGGGCTACGCGCGCGATCACGGCTTTCCGATAGTCGGCCGCCTGTGCGGTCGTTTCCTGGAGGTCATGGCGCGGTCGGTAGGCGCTCAACGCATCTTCGAGATGGGTTCCGGTTACGGCTACTCCGCCTACTGGTTCTCGCGCGCGACGGGTCCCGGCGGCGAGATCCACCTTACCGACATGGACGCCGACAACGAGAAGCGAGCACTGGACTACCTCGGACGGGCGGGGCTCGATGGACCGATCGACTACCATGTCGCGGCGGCGTTCGACGCGTTCAACGCGACCTCCGGCGACTTCGACATCGTCTATTGCGACATAGACAAGCACGAGTACCCCGAGGCATTCGAGCTCGCAAAGGGACGCGTCCGGGTGGGCGGACTCTACCTCTGCGACAACATGCTCTGGTCGGGGCGCGTGACGGGAGAAGAGCCCGACGATCCGAAACCCGATCTCACGCGCATCATCGACCATGCCAACAAGCTCATCGCGGCGGAGCCCGGCTGGCGATCGTTCGTACTGCCGATACGCGACGGTGTGGTGTGTGCCGTTAGGGTTCGTTGATGGATGAAATCGACCTCACTCCCGCAGAAACGGCTCGCCGCATGAAGGACGGCACACTCGTGCTCGTAGACGTGCGCGAGCCCTACGAGTGGGAGGCCGGCCACGTTCCCGGTTCGACCCACGTCGAGATGGAGGCCCTGGGACGGCGCCTCGCGGAGATCCCCGAGGACCGGCCCGTGGCCTTCCTGTGTCTCGGCGGAGGGCGCAGCGGCCTGGTGGCCTCCACTCTCAAGGCGCGCGGATACGACGCCTACAACGTCGAGGGCGGCTTTCGAGCCTGGTTCGAGGCCGGGCTGCCGACCGAGCCCGACGACGCCGCCGTCGCCCCCCACTGACTGGACCCCGCACCGCCGCCTCTGCCACCATGGGCGAGGGAATACCACCGGCCGGGAGGCCGTTTGTAATGCTGTAATCGTCCAGCAGGGGTGACTTCTTTGCCGCGACCGCACCGACTAACACCGCCCGACCAGCCCGACCGCAAGGCCAAGCCCGGCACCTTCCGCCGGATCGTTTCGACGTTCGGGCCCTATCGCGGCAAGGTAGCGATCGTCGGTCTGCTCATCTTGGTCATCTCGGCCATCGGGCTGATCAACCCGCTGCTGATCAAGGTCGTCTTCGACGACGTCATCCTCGCAGTCGACAAGCCCGACGCCGAGCGCCTCCAACTGCTTTGGCTGGTGGTCGGTGCCATGATCGCGGCTCCCATCGTCAACGGGGGGCTGGGCCTGTGGCAGACCTACCTGAACAACATCGTGGGCCAGAGCGTCATGAGGGACCTGCGCAACAGCCTCTATGCCCATCTGCAGAACATGCCGTTGAAGTTCTTCACCTCGACGCGCACCGGCGAGATCCAGTCGCGGCTGTCGAACGACGTCGGTGGCGTTCAGGGGGTTCTCACCGATACCGCCTCGAGCACTCTCTCCAACGTCACCACCGTCATTTCTACCGTCGTGACCATGGCCATCTTGTCGTGGCAGTTGACGGTGTTGTCGCTCGGGGTCCTTCCCTTCTTCCTGTGGCTCAGCCGCAAGGTCGGACGCGTGCGCCGCGAGATCTCAGGCCAAACCCAGGAGTCTCTGGCCGACCTCACGGCCCACATGCAGGAAACCTTGTCGGTCTCGGGCATCCTGCTGTCGAAGTCCTTTGGCCGGCAGAACTACGAGATAGGCCGCTTCCGGGGCAAGAACGACAAGCTCTTCGGTCTCGAGATACGGCGGACCATGGTGGGCCGCGGCTTCTTCGCGCTCATCCAGGTGTTCTTCTCGATCATGCCGGCGTTCGTCTACCTGCTCGCCGGATTGCTTTTCCTGAATGGGTCGCTGGCGGGAGATCCTCGCAACGTCGTCGGTACCATCGTGGCGTTCACTACGCTGCAGAGCCGGCTCTTCTTCCCGCTGGGCCAGCTGCTCAACGTCAACGTCGAGATCCAGTCGAGCCTCGCGCTGTTCGATCGCATCTACGAGTACCTCGACCTCGAGCGCGACATCGTCGATCACGATGGAGCAATCGAGCTCGCGCCGGAGGAGATCACGGGCCGCATCGTCTACGACGACGTCTGGTTCAAGTACGGTTCCCAACCGTCCGGTGGTTCCGCTCTGCAACCGGAGTCGGAGGAGGGGCGGTTGTGGACGATCGGCGGAGTCGAGTTCGAAGCCAAGCCGGGCCAGCTCGTAGCGCTGGTGGGTCCTTCGGGGGCCGGAAAGACGACGCTCACTTACTTGCTACCTCGCCTCTATGACGTCAACCGCGGCGCAGTCAAGATCGACGGCATCGATGTCAGGGACATCCGGCTCGAGTCCCTGGGCGACATCGTCGGCATGGTGACCCAGGAGACCTACCTCTTCAACGCGCCGGTGAGGGAAAACCTCAGCTACGGACATCCCGGCGCAACCGACGCAGACCTCGAGAGGGCCGCGCGGGCGGCGAATATCTGGGCCCGCATCCAGGAACTGTCCGAGGGCTTCGACACCGTGGTGGGCGAGCGCGGGTACAAGATGTCCGGCGGCGAGAAACAGAGGCTCGCGATCGCCCGGGTCATCCTCAAGAATCCCAGCATCCTGATACTCGACGAGGCGACAAGCGCTCTCGACACGCACTCGGAGCGCCTCGTGCAGAGCGCCCTGAGCGAGGTGATCCAGGGCCGAACCACCATAGCCATCGCCCACCGCCTGTCGACCATCCTCGCCGCCGACCAGATTCTCTACATCGACCGAGGCCGAATCATCGAACGCGGCACCCACTCCGAGTTACTCGCAAGGGAAGGGGCCTACGCCGCGCTCTATCACGAGCAGTTCTCGGACGGCGCGGTCGAGACCAGATGCGAAGATGGCTTCGTTCTCGCGAATGGAGAGGTCATCGCCGAGCGCGTCCCCGACTGACATCGACGTCGCGCATCGAACGGAGCATTAGGAGGATCCCTTGAACATCGCGGACAAGGTCGCGCTCGTCTCCGGCGGAGCCTCGGGACTCGGTCTCGCAACCGCACAAGCCTTCGTCGAGGCCGGCTGCTCGGTGGTGATCGTCGACCTCGAGTCCTCCAACGGCGAAGCGGCCGCGAAGGAGCTCGGAGATCTCGCTCGGTTCGCCCTGGCCGACGTCACGAACGAGGAGCAGGTTCGATCCGCCGTGGGTTTCGCGGTGGAGGCGTTCGGCGGCATCCACGTCAACGTCAACTGCGCCGGCGTGGGATTCCCGGGACGGGTTCTGACCCGCGAGGGAAAAGCCAACGACCTCGAGCGCTACGAATTCGTAGTGCGGGTGAACCTCATCGGGACGTTCAACGTGCTGAGGCTGGTGGCCGAGCAGATGGCCACGCAAGACCCCGATGGCGAGGAGCGAGGGGTCATCATCAACACCGCATCCATCGCCGCATTCGACGGCCAAATCGGACAGGCTGCCTACGCGTCTTCCAAGGGCGGCATCGTCGGTATGACGCTGCCGGTGGCGCGCGACCTGGCCACGAAGCTGATCCGCTGTGTCGCCATTGCTCCGGGAACCTTCGACACGCCGATGCTTGCCGGATTGCCCGAGGAGGCCCGGGGGAAGCTGGCCGAGGGCATTCCGCATCCCCGTCGCCTCGGCCTTCCCGGCGAGTACGCGGCGCTCGCGCTTCACGTCGTGTCGAACCCGATGCTGAACGGCGAGGTCATCCGGCTCGACGGCGCCCTTAGGATGCCCCCTCGCTGACGGTTCGAGTCGTGCAGGCGGGCGGCCGAAGTCGTAACGTCGGTGCCGGAGTGGAGAATGCCTGAATGCACGTAGCACCGTCGATGGCTTGGCAACGGGGGGAAGCGGTGTGGAGAGCCTGATCCTGATCATCAGCTGGCTGGATGCCGTCGTCTTCGGCGCGCTTGCGGTGGTGTCCTTCAGGCGCTGGCGGCGCGACGGAGGCTCGGCAGTGGGGTGGCTGGCGGCCACCTTCGCCGTGCTGGCCTTCGTCGTCATCTTCGGGGTCTTCTCCCCGGATGAATCGGACGCCACGGTGATGCAGGTCCTGAGCAGGCTCGTCATCGCCACGCTGGTGCTCTTTCCCTATTTCCTCTTCCGTTTCATGACCGCGCTGCGACCGGTGGGTCGCGCCGTCGAGGTACTTGCGGGGGGCCTGACGACGGCTTGCGTCCTCGCTTCGGCTTTCTTGCCGGTCGCTGCCGAAGAGGAAGCCCCGGAGGGCTTTTTCGTCTTTTTCATCGCCCTGGTTCTGATTCAGTGGACCGTACTGTCCACCTTCGTTGCCGGCCGGCTATGGAGGATGGGAAGCGATCAGCCCTCCATCGTGCGGCGGCGAATGCGGTTGTTGAGCCTGGGATCCGCAGCCCTGAACCTCGGGCTCATCCTTGCCGGCCTAACCTCCGGCGTCGAATCCAGCGGGCTGTCATTGGTGATTCAGCTCCTCGCCGTGTCCAGTGCGCTGCTGTTCTTCGCCGGCTTTGCTCCGCCCGGGTTCTTGCGGATCCTCTGGCGGCGCGAGGAGCAGGAAGAGCTGCGC
>JBOGWW010000326.1:0-3987 GCA_050693655.1 Actinomycetota bacterium
ATGTGATGCTGGCAACCCCGCCTAAGACCGGAACGATGTGATGCTGGCAACCCCGCCTAAGAGATCCGGAACGATGTGCTGCTGGTCGTGAAGTAGGTTGATCGCGGTGCGGGAACGTTCTCGGGAACGAGAAACTCGAGTTCTGCCATGACTCCTCCAATCGGTCAGTCGAGCAGCAGTCGTTCGTCGAACTTCGTGCGAGTGAGCGGGATGCCGCCATCGGCGCCCACCGCGATGGTGTCCTCCAGTCGCACGCCGCCCCCGCCGGTAACGCCGGACACCCAGATCAACGGCTCGAGGGCCATCGTCATGTTGCGCCGAAGCTCGACGGTCTCCGCTCCCGGCAGCGACTCACCGACGTACGGCGGTTCGTTGGAACCCATTCCCACGCCGTGCCCTATGAACAGCGAAAGGAAGTTCTGCCTGAAGCCGCGTCGCGCGCCCTCCTCGACCACGGCGTCTGCGACGTCGTCATTCGTGTTTCCGGCCTTCATCGCCATGGTTCCCGCGTGCAGCGCGTGATACACGGCGGTGTAGATCTCTTGCTGGCGCAGGCTCGGCTCGCCGCAGATGACCGTGCGTCCCAAGTCCGCGAAGTGACCGTTGAAGGCCGCGCCGATGTCAATGAATACGAGATCGCCGTTGCGAATGATCTTGTCGGTGGCGAAGCGGTTGGGAGGGCTCATGTGCTCCCCCGACGCGACAAAGGGCGTCGCTACGTGCGGCACCTCGCCACCGAGACGGTAGAGCGCGTGCATTGCGTCGGCGACCACATCGACCTCGCGCACACCTGGTCGGACCGCGTCGATAGCCGCCTCGGTGACGGCCTCCGCAATCGCGCCGGCCTCCTGCATCGATGCGATATCGGCGTCGGTTTTCACCAGGCGCACCGAATGCATGATCGCGTCGCCATCGTTCAGCTCGACCGAGGGCAGAGCGTGCTCGAACGCTTGGAGCTGCGCGAATGCGAGCTCGTCCACCCCGAGACGCGCTCCAGAGAGCCCATGGGCTTCGAACACAGGTGCGATGGTGTGCTCGAAAGCTCCGAAGATGAGCCCCCGCGCTTCCATGATCGGGATGGCGTGAATCTCGTCGAGCCAGGTCATGCTCCGACGCGCCCTGTCCACCTCTCCACCCGAGAGAAACAAAACGAGGTCCCCGTTGGCGGTCAGCAGGCACCCGTTGAGGAGCGCGCTCTTGTCCGAGATGATCTGCGCGCGCAGTCCGGAGAGAAACCTGACGTTCTCGTACTTCCATACGAGCAGAGCGTCCAGGCCGGCCCCGGCGAGCGCCTCGCAGGTTCGCTCGATGCGCCGGGCGCGCAGCGCGTGGTGATCGGTGCGAGCCTCGTAATCGACGGCGAACTGCCCGTGCCCGTATGAACCAAGGTCCTTGGGCGGCGGCACGCTCACGAGCTCCGGCCCCCCGCGTTGCAATCGATGCGAGCCGGCTCCGGGTCGCTCATCGCAAACTCCCTCGTCCCGGGCACCCCGCGACGGCATATAGCATATGATGCATAGTATCTATGAGTCGGCCACGCTGTCCAGACACGTACGAGGCGCTTTCGCGTGCAAGCAGGAAAGGGGGAGGGTGGCGACCGGAGAGGGCAGCATCAAACGACTCACGACGAGCGAAGCCGTGGCCCAACAACTGCGCGCCGAGATCCAGCGCAGCGTGATCACCTCCGGCACGTCCCTGCGGCAAGGAGAGGTCGCCGCCCGTTTCGGAGTCAGCACCACGCCGGTGCGCGAGGCTTTCGCTCTTCTTCAGGCCGACGGATTGGTGCGAATCGATGCTCATCGCGGCGCCGTCGTGTCATCTCCATCCGCCGACGACGTTCGGGAGTCGTACCAGATACGCGAGGTTCTGGAGACACTTGCCATCTCGTTCGCCGTCCACAACTTCTCGCTCGAGAGCTTGACCGAGTTGCAGAGAATCATCGCTGAGATGCGGCAAACCAAGGACACCGAGCGCTGGATCGAGTTGAACAACAAGTTTCACCTTCGCACTTACGAACCCGCGGCTAAGCCCCAGTTGCTGACGATGATCGAGAGCCTGAGGGAGTCGTCCGCCGTCTACATCCACTTGTATGTCTCGCTCGAGTTTCCCGAACCCGCAGTCGATGACGAGCACCAGGCGATTCTCGATGCCTGCAAGAAGGGTGACGCGAGGGCGGCGAAGGCGGCCGTTCGGAGTCACCTGCGACACACGGCGAATTCGGTCATCAACTTCATCGAGAAGTCCGCAGGATCCAAGAAGTGACAACCATGAGGAGGAGGCCGTATGGAGCATGAGTTTCTAGAGGCACGCCATGAGTACTCGCCGCGCCGAGTGTTCTCGACCACGAGCACCGACTGGCAGGCGCGGGTCGACTTTGATCGGCTGCGCAAGGATAGGGTGGCGCGAGCGCGCGAGCAGATGGCGATCCACGATATCGACGCCCTGATCCTGTTCGTGGGCGAGAACGTTCGCTACGTCACCAGCGTGTTCCAGGGCAACTGGAAGAACAACATCTTCATCCGCTACGCGGTGCTTCCGCGCGAGGGCGACCCAATCCTGTTCGAGACGGTCGGAAGCGACAAGGTTTGCGCCGAGATCGATGCCCCCTGGCTCAAGGAAGTGCGTCCCGCCATCACCTGGAAGTGGGGCGAGGGAGCCGAGGAGGTCATGGCCGAGAAGATGGCCGACTCAATCATCGACGCGCTCAAGGAGAACGGAGTCGCCGACGGACGTGTGGGCATCGACATCATGGACTTTCGTGCTTACGAGGCGCTCAAGGCAAAGGGCGTCAAGTTGGTCAACGCATGGCCGGCGATGTCGGGGGCCCGCACCATCAAGACGCCCGATGAGATCGAGTGTCTCAAGATCTCCGCGGCTCATGGCGACGCGGCGATGTGGCGGGCCATGAAGGAATGGTCAAAGCCTGGAGTCAGGGAGGCCGACATCACCGCCAAGGTCAACGAATACCTCTACTCGTCGGGCTTCGACGTCGTCTACGAGATCATTTGCGCCTCGGGCGGCAACACGTCGCCCTATCGCCGATGGCACACCGACAAGATCTTCCGTCAGGGCGACCACGTCATCGTCGACATCAACGCGGTCGGGCCGGGGGGTTACTTCATCGACTTCGTTCGCACGTGGAAGGTCGACGCTAAGCCCACTCAGAAGGAAAAGGATCTCTACAAGGAGTGTTACGACTCCATGTACGCGGCGATCGCAGAGATGAAGCCCGGCAACACCACCGCCGACGTCGCCGCCAAGTTCCCCGTCTACGACGATGACAAGTACGGCAGCGTGTCCTTGCAGCAGTTCGCCCACTCCATCGGTCTAAGCCTCTACGAGGGCATGTGGGTGTCACGCGCGTACTCGCTCGACTATCCCGCCGAGATCAAGCCCAACATGTACTTCGCCATCGAGACCTTCGCAGGACATCCGAAGTTGGAGCAGACGGTGCGGTTGGAGGAGAACATCGTCATCACCGAGGACGGAAACGCCATCACGACGCTGGTGGAGCACCCCGACTACTGGTGGGACTAGGGAGGAGACAAGCAATGGCCAACAAGACCCCGTGGGAGGTGGAGGGGCGCTGGTTCACGAGCCCCTGGAACTTCCTCGACGAGTCGCGCGAGGGACTCGCGTTTCCGGAGCGTGTCATCTTTCACGACATCACGCTGCGAGATGGTGAACAACAAGCCGGCGTCGCGCTGACGCGCGAAGACTAGGTCGCCATCGCTCATCGCCTCGCAGCCGTCGGCGTCGACCGCATCGAAGCCGGCATGCCGATCGTGTCCCCACAGGACGAGGCGGCGATCAAGGACATCGTTCAGGCCGACCTCGGGCCCAAGATCTACGCTTTCGCCCGCTGCATGGTCGACGACATCCGAAAGGCTCAGGAGTGTGGGGTCACCGGCGTCGTCGTTGAGATCCCCTCCTCCGGCCACATCATCGACCGCGCTTACGGCTGGGAACTCGATCGCGCCATCAAGC
>JBOGWW010000327.1:0-16711 GCA_050693655.1 Actinomycetota bacterium
GCCCTGTCGATCCCCCGCTGCAGGGCCATCGGAGCGGCGCCCGCCGTCACGTTCTTCAGGCCTTCCTTGAAGATGGCCTGGGCGAGGACGGTCGCCGTCGTGGTGCCGTCACCCGCGACGTCGTCGGTCTTCTTGGCGACCTCTTTGACGAGCTCGGCCCCGATCTTCTCGTTCGGGTCCTCGAGCTCGATCTCTTTGGCGATCGAGACGCCGTCGTTGGTGATCGTCGGGGCGCCCCACTTCTTCTCGAGCACCACGTTGCGGCCCTTTGGGCCGAGGGTCACTTTGACTGCGTCGGCGAGCTGATTCATCCCCCGCTCGAGCGCCCGCCGAGCTTCCTCGTCGAAAGTCAGCATCTTGGTCATCTGGCAACCTCCTGCGAAAGCGATCGGATCCTGTTTAGCACTCAAACCTGCTGAGTGCTAAAGATAGCTCCGCGGCGGCCCGATTGGCAAATCGCCCCGTCGCTAGAGAACTCGACCGCCCGCAGGGCGGGGTCCCGAGCCCTCGCGAGGCGCAAGCGTAGCTCCGCCGACGCCTAGAGGGCCAGGAGCGCCGCGGCGGCGATGCCTGCGAGCGCGGCCGCGTTGACCAGGCGCGGCCAACGGGTCGAACCCCACCGATCCAGGAGGTCGACGAGGGCTCCTGCGTCTCCCGGCTGCGTGGCTCGAGCCGTAACGACGACCGAGAGCCCCCGGGTGAGTCCGAAGGGGAGGCAGAGGAGCACGCCGATCAGCGGGCTGGCGCTGAGCAGGGCCGCAACCGCCACCACCACGTAGGTCCCGAACTGCAGAAACGTGAAGAAGCCGATCCCGAGGCCCGCGCCGTAGAGGAACGAAGACACGGAGGCCGAGAAGAAGTCCCGCCACCACTGAGGCACCTGTTCATGGCGATCGGGTAGCGGAATTCGAAGGCCAAATGCCTCCCGCACCGCGTACATGATCGCCATCACGGCCACCACCACGACCCCGAGATGACCCCAGGGCGCGCGCAGCAACGCACCAATGCCCCCGAGAACGAACCCGAAGATCGCGGCCGCGAGGGTCGCACCCAGAGCGTGCAGCGCGACCGACGTCCAGTACTTCTTTCGGCCCCCGTGAACCACGGGAGTGATGGTCTCGACCATCGAGAGGCCTCAGGGGCCGAAGAGTGCCGATGCTCCCGCGACTACGGACGCGCCCACCACGACGACGAGGAGGGGAGTCGTTAGCACCTCGTATTCAGGTCGCGGTAGCCGATGCAGAACACCTTCTTGCCTCGGTGGCAGTACCCGCGCACCGCGGCGTCTCCGTTGATGCGGCGTTTCGTGTAGGCGCAGCAGTCGTAGATGGTTCGGATTCTTCCGCCACAACAGCGCGACCAACCGCCACCTTGCCTTGGCTGATTCACGGAGCGATATCTCCTGCGCACCACGTCCTCGCACATGCGGCTGCGCTTTTGGCCGTGACTCTTATAGATGTGGCCTTTGTCGTCTACCGGGTAGCCGTGCGTCGGGTGCAAGGGGTATCCGTACTTGTCGACGCGACTTCTGGGGTTGAAGGGGTGTGGACAGGAGGCCGTCGTGTAAGTGTGGCCGCAGATGTGATACGCCTCCGAACGTTCCGGTCTAAGCGCCGCGGCCACCAGCGAACCGCCCGCAAGCGCAACGACACCCTGACCCAGCCGTCCCATGAAAGAACGCCGGCTGCTTCGTCCGGCCAGTACGGTAGAAACTTGCTCCGCCGCCGTCTCTCGTCTCAACTCGCCCGCCTTCCCTCGGCCAGCTCTCGTTCGCGCCGCTGAGCCGTATCGATGAGCCCTTCCATCTGCTCGAGATTGTTGACCGTGCCCTTCGCCTGCACGACTCCACGAGCATCGAGCACGACGACGTAGGGGGTACCGGGAACCTCGTACGTCTTGAAGCTTTCGACCGACGCGACGATGGGCGCCGGGGTGCGCTTGTGTTGAAAGGCCAAACGCGTTTCGGCCTCGTCGAGTTCGGTCAGTACCAGCGGCCGTTTCCCCGTTGCCTCCGCCACCGCGCCGATCGAAGGCATCACCTGCTCGCACACCATGCAACCGGGCGACACGAACAGGAGAAACTGGTCGGCCCCCTCACCGCCCACCGTCACCAGGCTGCCGTCCAGGTCCCTGGCCTCGATGGGGGGGCGACCCTCGCCCAGGGCGGGGCCCTCGTCGTCCATCTCCAGGGCTCCGCGGGGGCCAAGTCGAAGGTGGAGGGTACCGATCTGCCGAGCGAGCGCCACGACGACCACGCACAGCACCCCCACCAGAATCCACAGGGCCACATAAGAGGCGGCCCACCAGCCCGACAACCTCACTCACCTCCGGCGTTCGACCTCGGCGCCCGCGTAGCGCCGCCCAGTCCTTCCGCGGAAGGTTACCGCGTAAGATGCTTTCTTCGATGCCAGATTCGTTCACCTTTGTCGGCGCCGTCCTCGTCGCAGGCGCCTTCGGATGGGCCGCGTTATCGAAGCTCGTCGGCTACGAGCGCTGGCGGCGCGCGCTCGCGGGCTACAAGCTCCCCGGGACCTTCGAGCGAGCGGCTCGACTCGGCACTCCCGTCATGGAGGCGTTCGTGGTGGTTGTCGTGCTGTTCGGACCGTTACCCCTCGCCGGTGCACTGACTCTCGCATTGCTCGCAGGGTTCTGTGTGGTCGTAGTGAGGGCCCGCGCCGTCCAGGGCGACAGGCTCCCCTGCGGTTGTTTCGGAGGCGCCACCGAACGCGACTACCGTCTAATGCTGGTGCGGAATACGGTGCTCGCCGTACCGGCGGGCGCGCTGGTGCTCTCCGGCGATCCCGGTTTGATCGACCGCATTGCTTCGATCGAAGGATCCGAGATTCTGCCACTCGGTCTGGTGCTGATGGCCGGGGGGCTTGTGGTGTGGGTGACAATGGGGTTGTTGGAGTTGCAATCGGGCAAGGGCGAGAACCGGTGAGGGGAACGGATATGAAGGCGAGATTGGCTCTCATAACTGTGGTTGCACTCACGGTCGCATCGCTCTCCACCATCTTTGCGAGTGCCGGCCATCGGGACCCAAGCGACGGCAACGACCGCAGGGGCAAACTAGACATTCGCCGGGTCAGGATGTGGGGATCCGCCCACAAGCCAGGTTGGAGCATCACCGTGTTCAGACGCTTCTCAAACAAAGAGATGCGCGACAATGGCTTCTTTCTCATCCAGCTCGATACCGTCGGCGACGTGCACTTCGACTATTACGCGCTCGTGGGCTCAAACGGCCGGGGCATCCAGGGATCGCTCTGGCGCGACCGCAAAAAGAAGCGCGATCGCAGAATTGGGAAACTGGCGGCGTGGCGCCCGCGCGACGACAGGAAAACGGTGACCGTGAGGATTCCTCTGAGCAAGCTGCGAACGGGTGGCGATACGCGGCTGACCTACCGGTGGTTCGTCAAGACCATCTTCGTGGGAAGAGGTTGTCGGAGGGTGTGCATCGATCGGGTGCCCAACAAGAACAGCATCACCGACCCCAATGGCAAGCCGACGCCCTCCCCCACAGAAGGCTTGGATGCGACCGAGTCTCCGGCCCCGACGCCGAGCCCCGAGGTAACCGGATCCTCCGCTGCGACGCCCAGCCCGGAAGTCACCGAATCTCCCCCGGCCACCGAATCGCCCTAACGAGTTGGCGCCCAGGCTCATCGTCCTCGGATGGGATTCTGCGACCTTCGATGTCGTTGATCCCCTGATCGCCGAGGGCCGCCTTCCGGCCCTGTCGAGTCTTCTCGAGCGAGGCTGGCGGGCGCCTCTTCGCTCCGCCTGGCCGGCGATGACGGATTGCGCCTGGACTTGCGCCTTCACGGGCACCAACCCCGGCGGACATGGGATCTTCGGTTCGTGGTACCGAGCCCCTGGCGCCTACGAGTTTCGCTACTTCTCATCGCGCGACCGGCGGGCCCCGGCACTGTGGGAGATGACGGAAGGAGTCCGCCACGTCATCTGGAATCTCCCGATGGCGTTTCCCGCGAATCCGATCGAGGGGGCGATGGTGTCGGGTTACGGAGCTCCTCCGGGTGCGCGCTTCTGCGAGCCCGATGGCTTCCAGGACGAGTTGGCTCGGCGATGGCCGCTCGAGGACCTGCTCGACCGTGCTCCGCATTCCACGCTCGGGCGCTTCCGCGACGACTTGCTGCGGGGCCTGCGGACTCAGGCGGAGGCGCTCGTGTGGGCACTGGAGCGCGAGGACGCGGACTGCCTGGTTGCCGTGTGGCCGCACGTGGACCGGGCTCAGCACTTCTTCTGGCGCTTCCGCGGCACCGACCACCAGCTCGCCGGTGCCATCGACGATGTCTACGAGGCCATGGACTCGGCCACCGGAGCGATCATCGAGGCCTTTCCCGAGGCCGACGTCCTCGTGATCAGCGATCACGGGGCGGGCACGCTCTACGGCGACGTCAACCTCGGCGGCTGGCTCGTTCGCAACGGCTTTGCCGCTCCTGCGGAACGGAGCGACCTGAGTCTCGCGAGGCTCGCCTGGAGCTTCCCGCCCCCGCTGAGGCGGCTCGCCAAGCGATTCGCCCCCGGTCTGGCGCGCAGGACCTACTCCTCGACCCTTGCCGGTCAACTGGCGTCCTTCGACTGGTCCAGGACGAGGGTTTTCTACGGAGTCCACTCCGATGTCTGGCTGAACCTCAAGGGGCGCGAGCCTCAGGGCATCGTCGATCCCGCCGAGGCGCCGGAGTTGCTGGACCAGTTGAGGGAGGGTCTCCTGGGCATCGTCGATCCTCGGACCGGAGCGCGGGTCTTCGGCGGCGCGAGGACGCGGGCCGAACTGTATTCGGGGCCCGCATCCGAGATGGGGCCGGACCTGATGCTCGACTCCTGGTCGGCCGGATATCGCGTTGCCCCCGGTCGAACCTCGTCCGAAGAAGACGTGATCCCGCCCGCGCCCCTTGCCGGGGTGAACCAGCCCTGGTCGTCGGATCACCGCCCCCTCGGAATCTTCGCGGCGGCGGGCCCCCATATCGGGCGCGGCGCGAGCCACGAGCTCGATCTCTACGACGTCTGTCCCACGGCGCTGGCGCTGCTCGAGCTGCCCGTGCCCGCAGGTCTCGACGGACGGGCGATCGACGAGGCCTTCGACGCCTCGTGGCTGGCGACGCACCCGGTGCAGTCGACGAGCGCCGCCGGGGGCCGGGACGCCGGGGGCGAGTTCTCCGAACAGGAGGCCGCGGCGGTGGCCTCGCACCTGAGGGACCTGGGCTACATCGAGTAGGCCGCCCCCCTCGTTCGTTCGTCCGGTTCAGTCGCCCTGCGACCAAGATGGTCGAAGGAATGGCGGAGCAGATGCCGACCTTGTCGGGACCTCGGTGGTCCGCGCTCTAGGTCTGTCCCGATTGCGCTTCTGCCTCGCGCAACTCGATGCGGCGGATCTTTCCGGTCAGGGTCTTGGGCAGGTCGTCCACGAACTCGATCGCCCGCGGGTAGGCGTAGGCCGCATAGCGCTTGCGCACGTGAGCCTGGATCTTCGAAGCCAGTTCCTCCGAGGGCTCGATTCCCTCGGCCAGGCGCACGAAGGCCTTGACGATGGAGCCGCGCTTCATGTCGGGAGCAGCGACCGCGGCCGCTTCGATGGTTTCCTCTAGTTCCAGGATCGCGGACTCGACCTCGAAGGGACCGATGCGGTAGCCGGCCGAGATGATCACGTCATCGGCTCGGCCCTCGTACCAGACGTAACCGTCTTCATCCATGCGACCCATGTCGTTGGTGTGGAAGTAGACCCCGCCGAAGACCTCCTCCGTGTCCTCGGGACGGTTCCAGTAGCCGAGGGGGTAGTGGGGGTTGGAGCGAGCTCTCAGGCAGATCTCTCCCGCTTCTCCCTTGGCAACCGGCTCATCGGTACCGACCTTCAAGAGTTCGACGTCCCAACCGGGTAGCGGCAGACCCATCGACCCGGGCCGGATCTCCACGGTGGGGAAGTTTCCGCACAGCGGATAGCTCTCGGTGAGTCCGTAGTAATCGAGCACGGGGATCCCGAACTGTTTCTCGAACCAGCGGATGACCTCGGGATTCAAGGGCTCGCCGGCCGAGCAACAGATTCGCAGCTTGATGTCGTACTGAGAGCCCGGGTCCTTGAGTTGAGTCATGGCCCTCAGCGCGGTCGGTGTGGTGAACATGTTGCCCACCTCGTACTTCTCCAGGAGGTAGAACGTCTGCGCGGGGTCGTAGGCGCCGCCCGCCCTCTGGAACACCGCCACCGGAACGCCGAAGCGCCAGGGCCCGAGGATCCCGGGGACGATGCCGGCGATCCAGGCCCATTCACCGGTCGAGTGAAAGAGCTCGTCCTCCCTCACGTCGTGACAGAGCTCGTACTCGTTGTGGGCCAGAAGATAGCGGTGGGCATGCAGGATCCCCTTGGCCGCTCCGGTGGTGCCGGATGAGTAATAGAGCTGCGCAGGATCATCGGAGGCCGTGTCGACCGTGGTGAATTCTTCCGAGGCCCCCACAACCGCGTCGTCGAAGTCGACGTCGCCCTCCCGAAGCTCCGCGCCCGCGTTGAGAACGAACACGCGCTCCAAGGACGAGACTCGGTCGCGCATCCCCTCGAGCCGTCCTCGGTTCTTTCCGTCGGTGATCAGAACTCGAGCTTGCGAGTCATCCAATCGGTGCGCGATCCCGTCGTCGCCGTAGAGTTGCGACAGGGACAGAAGAATCCCACCGAGTTTGTAAACCGCGATAAAGGTCGCCGCGGTCTCGGGGACGGAGGGAAGCATTACGGCGACGCGATCGCCTTTCTCCAGGCCTCGCGAGGCCAGCACGTTGGCGATCTTGTTCGACAGCCTCTTGAAATCCCCGAACGTCAGGCGCCGCTCGTTTCCCTGCCAGTCCTCCCACACCATTGCAAGGCGGTCGTCCTCGTGCTTGTCGACCGTGTCGGCGGCGATGTTGTAGCGCTCGGGCACGTCCCAGCGGAAGCCGGTGACCATCTCCTCGTAGGACGCCGGTTGGTGTCGCCTGTGCTTGGACATGTGAACCCCCCGAAATTCCGACTTTGTCCCGCCGCCCGAGCCTATGCGATCGAGTCAATCAGGTGGTTTGTCCCAAACTCTCTTGGTGCGGGGAGTAGCTTGGCCCCGCGGTCGCTGAGAAATGGCTTTGTCGTAGCGCTTCAGCTGGCGGACGATCATGCGCGACACGATGATCCAAGCCAGCGAGACCACTATGAGGAGCACGCACGCGACCGTGAGAATCGGTTCGCGGGTGAACTCCCCGAACGAGGCTTGCGCAAACAGGATGGGAGTCTCCATGTTGGACTTCAAGTTATCCAGCGACTCTCAAACTATGCCGACTGCTGCGAATATGAGGTCATGAGCCCCGACCTGAAGAAGAAGCAGAGCGAGCTGAGTGGCATCCTGGCGAGCCTGGGACGCGTGATCGTCGCCTATTCCGGGGGTGTCGACTCCGCGTTCCTCACCGCGGTCGCCCACGATACCCTGGGGAGGGACGCGCTGGCAGTTACTGCCGCGTCCCCATCGCTCGCCAGGCGGGAGCTCGCCGCCGCGACGGAGCTCGCGCAGAGCCGTGGGTGGAACCATAGGACCGTCGCCACTCACGAGATCGAACGCGACGAGTACGCGCGCAACTCGGCCGACCGTTGCTACTGGTGCAAGACGGAACTCTTCGAGGTCCTGTCGCCTCTGGCGGACGAGTTGGAGGCCGTCATCGCAACGGGCACGAATCTCGACGACCTGTCCGACTACCGGCCCGGTCTGCGCGCGGGCGACGAGAACTCCGTGCGAACCCCGCTGGCCGATGCGGGGCTGGGCAAGTCGGAGGTGCGAATGCTGAGCGCGGCTCGCGGCCTGCCGACGGCCACCAAGCCGGCGTCACCGTGCCTCGCCTCTCGCTTCGCCTACGGTGTGCGGGTGACCCCGGAAGGACTGGAGCGCATCGACCGAGCCGAGGAGATTCTGAGGGGCCTGGGCTTCGAGGTGCTGCGCGTGCGCGATCACGGTGACCTCGCGCGCATCGAGGTGTCATCAGAGGCGATCGAGCGCATCGCCGCACAGAGAGACACGATCCAGCGCGCATTCAAGGAACTCGGTTTCACCTACGTGACGGTCGACCTGGGCGGGTTTCGTTCGGGCTCCCTGAACGCCGCCTTGGAGAGTCCTCGAATCAGGCACAGCCAGTCTCGGCGGAGCTAGAGCTGCACGACTGGGCAGGTGAGCGTTCTCGAGATCCCCTCGATGGCCTGGATCTTGGTGACCACGGTTTTCCCCAGCTCGTCCATGTCGGTGGCGGCGAGCTGCACGATGACGTCGTAGGGACCGGAGACGTCTTCGGCGGTCTCGACTCCCGCGAGCTGCCTGATGTCGCCCGCGACATGGGGGGCGTTGGTCACCGTCTGAATGAGTACGTACGCCTTCACTCCGTTCGCCACCGCTCCTCCTTTGGACCGCCGCCCGCTCCGCCGGCATCCAAGCCCCTGCAAGATGTCTGTGGACTCGCTACGGAAGCGGATTCTAGACGCCAACCGGGACGCTCGCACCGCCGACCACCACGCCGTGGCTCGAACGCACCACCGGATAGGGTTGAGCCCGATGACCCAGCTGCACGCTATTGGATCCGTGGTGCTGCTCGTGGCTGCGGCGATCTTCTTCGTGTTCGCGCTTTACTCTGCCCGCGCAGGAGGGCACGGAGACATCTTGATGAAGATGAGGATCGGCCTGGTTGGGATCGCAGCAGTCGAGCTCGCGCTGGGCGCTCTGCTTTATGCGACCGGACGGAGACCAACCGAAACATTGCACATCCTCTACGGCATCGTCGCGGTCCTATCCATCCCCCTTGCGGCCAGCTTTGCTCTCGAGGCACCGCCGAAGGCGCGCGCCGGCGCCCTCGCCGCGGGGGCCGGCCTGATGATGGTGATGATCTGGAGGTTGTGGGAGACGGGCGGTGGCTAGAGCCGGGGCGCTCCTGGGCATCGTGGCGGTCGTGAGCCTTCTGCTCTTAGCCGGACGGTCGACGGCACAGGATGGCTATCCGATGCGCGTGTCCAAGATCGCGAGCGCGGCCCAGGAGGAGGAGCCCGATGGAGCGGAGATCTTCGAGGCTTCGTGCTCCTCGTGTCACGGGATCAACGGGCGGGGGACCGACAACGGCCCCTCCCTCGAGTCAGTGGGCGAGGCCTCCGCCGACTTTCAGCTCCAGACCGGACGGATGCCCCTGGCGGCCGAGGGCCAGACCGTTCGCAAGGATCCCGCATTCAGTGACGAGGAGATCTCCGCCCTCGTGGAGTACGTCGGCTCCTTCGGTGATGGCCCCGGCATACCCGAGCTCGATCCGGAGGGTGCGAGTCTCGCCGCGGGTCAGAGCCTGTTCATAGACAACTGCGCCGCGTGTCATGGGGCCACGGGGGCGGGCGGCGCCGTCGGCAACCAGGCCCTCGCGCCGAGCCTCTCCGTTGCGAGCGAGGTCGAGATCGCCGAAGCGGTGATAGTCGGTCCCGGGCAGATGCCCCGGTTCGATTTCTCCGAAGCGCAGTTGAACGAGCTCGTGAACTTCGTGACCTACCTCAGAGAGGAGCCCCGGCCCGGCGGGGCCGACATCGGCGGCATCGGTCCCGTACCGGAGGGATTCGTGGCGTGGATAGTCGGCATGGGCTCGCTGGTGCTCGTCTGCTTGTTCATCGGTTTGAAAAGAAAGCCGGCCGCCTCTGGAGCCGGTGGCGAGGAACCACCATGAAGCCCGTCCGCTGGGTCTATGGGTCCTTCGTCGTCTCGATGGTGGCGTCCCTGGTTCTGGTCGCGTATTACTTCCTCGGCGAGTCCGCTCAAGTCGAGGGGATTCTCCTGGGCCTCTCGCTCGGGGGCATGGGCATCGGTATCGTCGGCTGGGCAACGCGGTTGATGGACATCCCCGAGACAACCGAGGAGCGACAGCCGTTCGCACCGACTACCCCTGAGCCGGAGCGCTCCGAGGACATATTCGGGCGCCAGCCGGTCTCGCGACGAAGGATGCTGCTGGGCCTCGCCGGGGGAGCGGGGGCGACCCTGGGCGGGGCGCTTGCCATTCCCGCTCTGTCGCTCGGCCCCCGGCCGGGGGAGAGCCTCGAGAAGACCAAGTGGACCGTCGGGGCCCGCGTGGTCGACCGCTTCGGCAACCCCCAGCGACCCCGTGACATCCCCCTCAACGGGATCAAGACCGTGTTTCCCTCGGGCTTCGAGGGCTCGGCCGACTCGCAGACGGTCGTCATCAAGATCGAACCGGAGCTCCTCGATCTCCCCGGGGAGCGGCAGGAGTGGGCTCCCGAGGGGTGCGTGGCCTTCTCCAAGATCTGCACGCATTCGGGTTGCCCCGTCGGTCTCTACCGAGCCCAGGCCAGGCAGTTGCTGTGCCCCTGCCACCAGTCGACCTTCGACGTGACCACCGGTTGCCAACCCGTCTTCGGTCCCGCGGCGCGCGCCCTCCCGCAACTTCCCCTGGACGTCGACGACGCAGGTTTCCTGATCGCGACGGGAGACTTTCCCGAACCCGTGGGCCCGAGCTTCTGGAACATGGAAACCGAATGAGGGCGGTCGGGCGATGCTGAGGTGGATCGACGAGCGACTCGGTGCCGCCCACTGGGCCCGGAAGGGACTGCGGAAGATCTTTCCCGACCACTGGTCCTTTCTACTCGGCGAGATCGCGCTGTTCTGTTTCATCATCCTGGTGCTGACCGGCACCTACCTGACGCTGTTCTACCGGCCCGACGCGGCTCCCGTCGTTTACGACGGTCCTTACGAACCGCTGCAGGGCAGGGAGATGTCGGCGGCGTACGAGTCGGTGCTTCGACTCAGCTACGAGGTGCGAGCCGGACTGGTCATGAGACAGATCCATCACTGGGCGGCCCTGGTCTTCGTCGCGTCGATCGTTGCGCACATGGTCCGGGTGTTCTTCACGGGTGCTTTTCGCAAACCGCGCGAGATCAATTGGATGGTCGGAGTGACCCTCCTGGTGCTGGCGATCGGAATGGGCTTCACCGGCTACTCGCTGCCGGACGATCTTCTTTCGGGGACGGGACTTCGAATCGCCTACTCGGCCTTGATCTCGGTTCCCTTTTTGGGGCCGTATCTGGCCTTCCTGATCTTCGGCGGTGAGTTCCCGACCGAGGGCATCATCTCCCGGCTGTTCGTGCTGCACGTCATGCTGCTTCCTGCGATCGTCATCGGGCTGATCGGGGCTCATCTCGGAATCCTCTGGCGTCAGAAACACACCCAGTTCGCGGGCCGGGGGCGGCTACAAGACAACGTCGTGGGGAAGGCGTTCTGGCCGCAACAGTTCTTCAAATCGTTCGGCCTCATGCTCCTGACCGGAGCCATCCTGGCGCTTCTCGGGGGCCTGGTTCAGATCAATGCCGTATGGAGCTACGGACCCTTCGATGCCTCGGCCGTGAGCGCCCCGAGCCAGCCTGACTGGTACGTCGGCTGGCTCGAGGGAGCGGTTCGACTGTTCCCCGCCTTCGAGCCCACCATCTTCGGCATCACGATTCCTTCGATGTTCATACCGGCTGTGGTCATCCCCGGCATCGGCTTCACGGTGCTTGCGCTGTGGCCCTTCATCGAGCAGCGCGTCACGAAGGATTGGGATACGCATCACATCCTCGATCGGCCCCGCGACCGGCCGGCCCGGACCGCGTTCGGCGTGGGCGGCATCCTCTACGTGACGTTGCTCACGATCGCGGGCGGTAACGATGTTCTCGCTCTGACCTTCAACGTGCCGATCGAGGCGATGGTCTGGTTTTTGCGCATAGGACTCTTCGTGATCCCGGTGCTCGGTGGATTCATCACCTACAAGCTGTGCGCGGAGATGCGATCCTCGGGTGCGCAGCAGGCGCGCGGGCGCAGGGGTGTGAGATTGCGACGCAACGCTCAGGGTGGCTTCGAAGAGGTTTCGCGGGACTGACGGAAGCTAACCGTAGAGCTGGGTAACCCAGCCCCACAGGGCGACGACCGCGAGCACGGCGCCCGGCCCCCACATCCAACCTCCGTAGATGAGACCCAGTCCCAGCAACAGCGCCGCAACCGCCGCCACGAGCGGCCAGACGCTGGAGGAGGGGATGAGGTCGTCTTCGATGCCGAGTGGGGGAGTGACGGTGTCGCCCTCGGGCTCGTCGAAGCCGAGCGTTCGCTGAAGCGCATTGCCCGGCCCCGTGCCGCCGGGAACGGCGTTCTTGTTGCTGTGACGAATCAGCAGGAGGCCCACTACGACGAAGAAGACCGCGGCCAGCCCGAGCGACAGCAACAGCATCGAGCCGGCGATCTCGTAGCTCACGAACCAGTAGACGACGGTGATGCCCAGCGTGTAGACGGCCACGCGCAAGAAGAAGCGGACCTCCTCAGCCACGACGGTCCTCCGCGTCCCGCCTGGTGTCGCCCGTCCCTTTCCTCTGCGCGGAGCGGGCTTCGAGCTCGGCGCCGTGCCGCTCGTCGAAGGTGGGCCGTTCGGAGCGGATGCGAGGCAACCTCGTGAAGTTGTGGTGCGGCGGTGGCGACGACGTCGCCCACTCCAGGGTGTTGCCGCCCCAGGGGTCGTCGCCGGCGAGGGGACCGGACCGCCTCGTCTTGAAGAGGTTGATCAGGAACACGAGGATCGACAGCGCCATGATGAAGGCGCCGATGGTGGCGACCACGTTGAGCGGCTGCCAGCCGCTGTCGGCGGCGTAATCCGCGTAGCGCCGGGGCATCCCGTCCAGTCCCAGCTGGTGCATCGGGAAGAAGGTCAGGTTGAAGCCGATGAGCATCAGCCAGAAGTGGATCTTCGCCAGCCGCTCGTCGAACATGCGGCCCCAGATCTTCGGTCCCCAGTAGTAGAGGCCCGCGAACACGGCAAAGACGCTTCCTCCGAACAGCACGTAGTGGAAGTGAGCCACCACGTAATAGGTGTCGTGCGTCGCAAAGTCGATCGGGGGAGACGCGAGAAATACCCCCGTAACCCCGCCCATCAAGAACATGAAGAGGAAGCCGATTGCAAACAGCATCGGTGATGCGAGCCTGATCTTCCCACGCCACATCGTCGCGATCCAATTAAAGAATTTGATGCCCGTCGGTACCGCGATGAGCATCGAGGTGGCCGCGAAGAAGGGTCCATCCACCGCGCCGGTCGTGAACATGTGGTGGGCCCACACCGAGAAGCTGTAGGCGCCGATCAGCAAAGTGGCGAGGACGAAGCCCCGGTAGCCGAACACCGGCTTGCGCGAGAACACCGGGATGATCTCGGTGATGACGCCGAAGAACGGAAGAATGGCGATGTAGACTTCGGGGTGGCCGAAGAACCAGAAGAGGTGCTGCCACAGGATCGGATCGCCGCCCTGTGAGGGATCGAAGAAGCCGCCCCCGAAGTTCCGGTCGATGAACAGCATTGCGAGCGCCGCGGTCAACACCGGGAAGGTAAACAGGATCAGCGCGCTGACTACGAGCATGTTCCAGACGAAGATCGGCAGGCGGAACATCGTCATTCCCGGTGCTCGCATACCGAAGACGGTCGCGACGAAGTTGACCGCCCCGAGGGTGCCCGACACCCCCGTGAGGGCGAGACCGATCACCCACAGGTCACCTCCCGCGCCGGGCGAGTAGGTGCTGTTCGCGAGGGGCACGTATCCGGTCCAGCCGAAGTTCGCCGCGCCCCCCGAGGTGAGAAAGCCCGAGAAGGCGGTGAGTCCCCCGAGAAGGAACAGCCAGTACGTCAGCGCGTTCACGCGCGGGTAGGCAACGTCCGGCGCACCGATGTGAAGCGGGATGAAGTAGTTGGCGAACCCCAGCGCCAGCGGCACGATGAAGAACAGCATCATCGCGGTGCCGTGCATCGTGAAGAACTCGTTGTAGGTCTGGGTGTCCAGGATCTGAAGCCCCGGCTCTGCGAGTTCGGCCCGCATGAACAGAGCCAGCACACCTGCGAGCACGAAGAAGAAGAGCGAGGTGTAGATGTAGAGGGTGCCTATCTTCTTGTGGTCCGTGGTGGTCAGATAATCGAGCAACCCCGTGCGTTCCGGCTCGTGAACTCGCTCCGGCGCAGTCGTGTCAACCGTCGCCATTCAGCCGGCCCTCCGTTCATTCAGCGCGTCCTGGTCGCCGGCCCGCTCCTCCAGCCAGTCCGCGTGCTCTGCGGCCGGCACCGCCTCGATGGTGAAGGGCATGTCATCGTGCAACAGGCCGCAGAACTCTGCGCAGCGGCCCCCGTAGGTGCCCTCCTCATCGATGGTGATGGGCAGCCGGTTCTCCCTGCCCGGTACGGCATCTCGCTTCACGAGGAACTCCGTTATGTAGAAGGAGTGCACCACGTCATGAGACGTGATCACGAAGGTTACGGGCTCGCCCACCGGCACCGAGATGGTGGCGGGTTCATCGGGTTCACTGATGATGGACACGTCCTCGCCCTCGTAGACGAAGCGCCAGCCCCACTGGAAGGCCTCCGCGTTGATGATCGTCGCGCCGTCGTCCTCGTCGTTGATCCTGTCGAGCACGACCGTAGACGAGACGAAGAGGCCGATGACTATGAGGCTGGGAATGGCAAACCACAGGATCTCGAGTTTCACGTTCGAATGAAACTGATCGGGCAGATCGTTGTCCCCCGGCTTGGCGCGGTAGCGGAGGATGCTCCACGCAATGAGGCCCGTAACCAGAACGAAGATGACGGCTGCTGTGACGGTGAAGATGTCGTAGAGGCCCTTGACGTCCTTGCCCTGCGCGTTGACGGGCCGGGGCGCGCAACCGGCGAGGGCGACGATCGCGCATATGAGGCTCGAAAGTACGACCGGCCTACGTGCCCACATGTTCCCGAGGGTACAGGTACACCGGCGGCCCGAGGGAGCCAGCTAACCTTTGTGAAACCTCTTCAAGGAGCCACTGGATGATCGACTTCGAACTGCCTGCTGAGATCGCAGAGGTACAGAAGAAAGTTGCCGCGTTCGTAGGGGAGGCAGCCGTGCCGGCCGAACTCGAGCTGGGTGCCGGCGTCGAGAGCGAGGGCGAGCGCTTCCACGCGGTCGTCGATCGCCTGCGAGCCGAGGCCAAAAAGCGCGGCCTCTACAATCCCCACCTGCCGCCCGAATGGGGCGGGTTGGGCCTCGGCCCGCTCGGGATGGCCATCGTCTCCCAGGAGTGCGGGGTCTCGGGTTTGGCTTCTCTGGGTCTCAATGCCATGGCCCCCGACGAGGGCAATATGCATCTCCTCCTGCACGCGGGCACGCCCGAACAGCAGGAGCGTTACCTGCGACCCCTGGCGGAGGGTCGCGTTCGTTCCTGCTTCGCCATGACCGAACGAGCGGCAGGTTCCGACCCGCTCGGACTCGCCGCCACCGCCGAGCGCGACGGGGACGGTTGGGTGCTCAACGGCGAGAAGTGGTTCATCTCCGGTGCCGAGGGAGCCGCCTTCGCGATCGTGGTCGCCCGGACGGGGGAGCCGGGGGACAGAAACGCATACTCGCTGTTCCTGGTGGACGCCGGCAATCCCGGGTGGCGAGTCGTGCGCGAGGTTCCCGTCATGGGGACGAGATTCCCCGGCGGACACTGCGAGGTGTTGCTGGCGGATTGCCGTGTGGGTGCTGGGTCACTTCTCGGCGGGTTGGGCGAGGGCTACAGGCTCGCGCAGGTGAGACTCGGTCCCGCGCGACTGGCGCATTGCATGCGCTGGATCGGAGTGGCGCAGAGATCGCTGGACCTCGCCGCCGAACGCGCGCTCGGCCGCGAGACCTTCGGCGAGCCGCTGGCGAAGCGGCAGACGGTGCAGAACTGGCTCGCCGACTCGGCGATCGAGTTGTACGCGAGCCGGCTGATGGTGCTTCATGCCGCCTACTTGGTCGAGCGCGGAGATGAGTACCGGCAAGAGGTCTCGATGGCCAAGGTCTACGTGAGCGAGGTCCTCAACCGGATCGTCGATCGGGCGCTGCAGGTGCACGGTTCGCTCGGATATTCGGGGGACCTCCCCCTCGAGCGCTTCTACCGCGATGCCCGCGCCGCGCGGATCTACGACGGTCCCAGCGAGGTGCATCGGATCGTCATCGCTCGCAACGTTCTCAAGGCTGCGATGGCCGGAGGCGGCACCAAGAGCGCAACCGGCGGCATCGCTTGACGGCCTCGGTGCCCGGTGCGCGGCCGCTCGTCGACGAAGTTGCCCTGAAGGAATATCTCGACGACCACTTCGGGTCTTCTTCTGAAATGTCGATGGAGCGTCACCGGGCGGGGCATTCCAACGAAACCTTCTTCGTTCGCTACGGGAACCAGGACCTTGTCCTGCGACGCCCTCCCGGTGGAGCCTTCCTCCCCACCGCGCATGACGTTGGACGAGAGTTCCGCGTGCTGCATGCGCTCGACTCGACCACCGTGCGCTCTCCCCGAACGGTTCTCGCTTGCGACGACGAGTCGGTCATCGGGGCTCGCTTCTACCTCATGGAGCGGGTCGAAGGCATCGTCGTCCGCGCCGAGCTTCCCGAGTCCTTTGACGAAAGGGCGAGGGTGGCGATGGGGCAAGAGATGATCGATGCTCTGGTCGACCTTCATGCGGTCGATTTCGATGCTTGCGGTCTCGGTGATTTCGGCAAGAAGCAGGGATATCTCGAACGCCAGCTCAGACGCTGGAGCGGCCAGCTCGAGTTGACCTTGCCTCTGACCAGACCGGTCGCCGATCTCGAGAGACTCGCGGAGTGGCTGCGCGACAACCGGCCCGCCTCTCCGCCTGCCATCCTCGTGCACGGGGACTACAAGCTCGACAACGTCAT
>JBOGWW010000328.1:0-3799 GCA_050693655.1 Actinomycetota bacterium
ACGACGATGTCGGAGAACAGGATGGCGGCGTCGACGCCGAGACGTTTCACGGGTTGGAGCGTGACCTCGGCCGCGAGGTCGGGTGTAAGGCACAGTTCGAGGATCGAGTGCTTTTCGCGCAGCTTGCGGTACTCCGCAAAGCTGCGACCGGCCTGGCGCATGAACCACACGGGCGTGTGGTCGGTCGGCTCGCCCCGGCAGGCACGGATGAAGATGGAATCGCGCTGGATTGAGGCTCCTAGTTCTTTGTCGTTTTCGGCAGCCCGCATCCTAAGAGAGGGAACGCGCCCCATAGGGTGCGGGGATGGTCTTCGACGCTCTGGTGCTGGCGGGAGGAGGGGCCCGCAGGTTGGGGGGGATCGACAAGGCCTCCATCGAGGTGGCCGGCCGCTCGCTGCTGGAGCGCGCGCTCGCTGCGACCCAGGGGGCTCGGCACGTGGTCGTCGTGGGCCCCCGGCGAGCGACCCCCGTCCCGGTGGAATGGGCGCGCGAGATGCCGGTCGGGGGAGGGCCCCTGGAGGCCACCGCGGCGGGCCTCGCACGGGTGACCTCGCCGCTCGTGGTGGTCCTTGGGGTCGACTACCCCCTCGTCGATTCGGCGGTCGTCCAAGCGCTCCTGGACTCAATCGGAGAGCGAGACGGGGCCGCGCTCTCGGATGCCGAAGGAGTGCTCCACTACGTCGTGGGTGCATACAGGACCGCGGCGCTGCGCGAGGTCATCGAGGGTCGGCGTCCAGAGGGAGGCGGCTCGATGCGAGGGGTGTTCGACACCCTCGACATCGCCGGCGTTTCCAATGAGCGCGCGGCCTTCGACATCGACGTGCCCCATGACCTCGAGCGGGCGCGCGCTCTGGCGGAGGACGGCTAGCGGCTGAGAGACTCGTGCATCAGCTTCGAGAGCAGCTCGAGGTACTGAAGCAGGTGGCGGGGGCCCAGGAACTCCGTGCGCACGCGCGCCTGCGCGGCGTCGCCCATGCGCTCGGCCCGCTGGGGGTCACCAAGCAGGTCGGTCACCGCGGCCCCGTACTCCGCGAGGTCCCGCGGGTCGGTCACGAGGACACCACTGAGCCCGTCGACGATCTGATCCTGGATGCCTCCGATACGGCTCGCCACGACCGGGCGTGCCTTCCACATCCCTTCGGCCACGGTGAGTCCGAAGCCTTCGGCGATGCTTTTCTGGACGACGATGTCGGAACGCCTTTGCAGTGCGTTGACGATCGCAGCGTTCTCCTCACTGTCCTCCATCGGAAGGGCCGCCAGGTGAATGCGGTCCCGGACGGCGGCGGGGAGCCGCGCGTACTCGCCGCGCACCTCCTCGAGCACCTCGGCCCCCTCGGGATCGTCGCTGACCGCTTCCACCGCCGGACCGGCCAGCACCAGATGAGCGTCCGTGTGAGGCGCTATGTGGCTTGCGAAGCCCAGCATGACTCCGAGGGGATCCTTCAACCGGTCCCAACGCGACACCTGAGTGACGACGCGCGCATCGGCCGCCAAGGCGCTGCCACCGTCAACCAGTTCGGCGGCTCGGCGGACGAGTCCCGGCTGGCCCCCGGCGCGAACGAAAGTCGCGAGCCCCGGATCGCCTCCCCCGACCAGGCCCGCCGCCGTGAGTATTCCGTCCACGGAGGGCCGGGTGAGCTCTTGGTTCTTCGGCGAAAAGGCATCGATGGAGGGAGGGATGATCACCGTCTTCTCGGGGTTCAGGCCGAGCCACACGAACTCCTTGCGCGAGAAGACGTGGGCGTCGGCCCTCTCCACGTGTTCGTGCAGGAAGTCCCAGGCGTTGAGAGCGATGTCGTTCGGGACGTCGAGGCCGACGTGGCAGCGCCACAAGATGACGTCGGCCAGCTCCTTCATGGGAGCCACGAGTCCCGCCGTCTGAGGATCGTGAAGGATGACTATGTCCTTGGGCCGGACGACGCGCGCGAGAGCGTCGGCGTTCGACTCGAGCGCGGCCAGGTAGGTGACGCGTTCCTCGGGACCCAGTATGCCGCCGTCACCCGGTGAGCCGTGAAGATGGTTGTGGATGCGCTTCGTCGTCCGGAAGAAGTCGGGATTGCCCTCGATGACGGTCCAGCGAGCATCGACCCCGGCACCCCTGGCGTAGGCGAGCAGTGAGTAGAGCATCTCGGCCACTCCGCCTCCCTTGCCAGTTGAGTTGACGTTCCATATGGTTCGTCCCTCGAAGGTCGCTTCGGCCCTGGCCAGGGCCTCGGAAAAGGCAGCCCAAGCCTCCGCGCTCAGAACCTCCTCGAAGCGCCCTGGATCAAAGACTCCGGTCTCTACCTTCGTGAGAGTTGCCAAGCGAGCTCCTCCGGGTCGGGGAATGCCCCTGTTAGTAGTGCCACCTCCACTTCTACGCGAATATTTGCAGATGCCACGGCTTTTCGGGACGGACGGTGTCAGGGGCGTCGCAAACAAGGAGCTGACGCCCGACCTCGCGCTTGCCCTCGGGCGCGCCGCCGGCGCGGTCTTGGCCCGCGGGGGAGAAGTGATCGTCGGGCGGGATACGCGCGTGTCGGGGTCGATGCTCGAAGGGGCCCTGGTTGCGGGTCTGTGCTCGGCGGGGGCGCACGTGCGACTCGCAGGAGTCTTGCCGACTCCGGCGGTTGCCTTTCTCACCCTGGATGAGAAGGCGTCTGCGGGTGCCGTGATCTCGGCGTCGCACAACCCCGTCCCCGATAACGGCATCAAGTTCTTCTCGAACGAGGGCTTCAAGACCTCGGCCGAGGTCGAGGAGCAGATCGAGCGCCTGATGCAGGCCGGCGAGAGCGACCTGGTGACGGGAGTCGAGGTTGGCTCCGCCGAAGTGATTCCCGACGCGGTCGATCGTTATGTGGAGCATGTGATTGCTTCCGTGGACGGCTCGTTCAGCACCAGTCTCAAGGTCGTGCTGGACTGCGCCCATGGAGCCGCGTGGGCGGCCGGTCCCGCTGCGTTCGAGCGCGCGGGGGCCGAGGTCATTGCCATCAACGCCGAGGCGGATGGCACGCGCATCAACGTCGGCTGCGGTTCGACGGATTTGAGTGCGCTGGCCGAGCGCGTCGTCGCCGAGGGCGCTCAGCTAGGGCTGGCATTCGATGGCGATGCCGACCGGGTGCTCGCAGTCGACGAGCGCGGGGAGTACGTGGACGGCGACCGGTTGATGGGGCTGACGGCGGTCCACCTCCACGACCTCGGTGAGCTCGATAACGGACTGTTGGTCGCAACGGTCATGTCCAACCTCGGGTTCAAGCGAGCTCTCGAGGAGAAAGGCATCGACGTCGTCTTCTCCCCGGTCGGCGACAAGTTCGTCGCCGAGGCGATGGCGCTACACGGAGCGGTTCTCGGTGGCGAGCAGTCCGGTCACGTCATCCTCGGCAAGCATTCGACCACCGGTGACGGGATCCTGACCGGAATGCAGATCGCCGCCATCGTCGCCGGTTCGGGCCGCCCGCTATCCGAGCTCGCCCATTTCTTCGAGCCCTTCCCCCAGGTCCTGATCAACGTGGTGGTGGCGGCCAAGCACAAGCTCGATTCCCACGAGCCTCTGTGGGAGGAGGTGCGCTCCGCAGAGGCCGCGCTGGGCGAGGACGGCAGGGTGCTCCTCAGGGCTTCGGGCACCGAGCCGCTCGTCCGCGTGATGGTCGAGGCCTCGGATCCCGCGGTCGCCCAGACGGTGGCCGAGGACCTCGCCGGGTCCGTGAGGGCCTATTTGAACTGAGGGCGGCGAGGGCCAAGACCGGCGGCTAAGGGGCAAGTGGGTCGGGGTCGGATTTCTGGGGTCCCCCCTGGCTTGGTCCGGGGTTGAAAACCGGGG
>JBOGWW010000329.1:0-7270 GCA_050693655.1 Actinomycetota bacterium
CTCCGATGCTGTAACCGTTGGCTTCCGTGGGCCGTAAGCTGTGCGCGGCCGTGCTAGTCGGGGGGCTCGGGGTCCCCTCCACCGGACATCCCTCGATACGCCGGGTTGATGGTTCGTCTGCGCCCTCTGAAGGACCGGGCAGCCCCCGGTGAGCAGTGTTGATGGTCGGGTCCCACGCGACTCGGAGCCGCGAACCAGGTCAGGCCCGGAAGGGAGCAGCCTTAAGCGGTGTCCCGAGTGTGCCGTCGGGATCGCCCGCCCGGAGCCAGCTGCCGGGCCAGCGCCGGCCATTCATTGGTCCAAGACGAACCGCACGGCCTTTTCATCCCACGAGTGACCCAGGACCTCCGCGCGCGCGGGGCAACCAAGCCAAGGTCGAAAGCAAACCCGGCAGTCAAGAGGAGAACCTTCTACGGCCGGCCTGCAGGTCCGCTCTGGCCCGGATGCTCCGAGGTGAGGACATCTGCTCACCCCAGGAGGTGAGTGAACGTCCACACCTACCCGATTACCCAACCGCAGGGGAGGAATCGCACCCGTAGCCACCCAACCAGACCACGAAACGGCGCCAAGAACGAGCCGACGAGTCACAGCCCCTACGACGGACGCTATTCGCGCATAGTCGATCGGCGGAGCGAAATAGCATCTGTCGCTACTATGGCCCGGATGCCGTACGTCTCTCTCTACCGCAAGTACCGGCCCCAGACCTTCTCGGAGATCCTGGGTCAGGAGCACGTTTCGACCACCCTCGCGAACGCCATAAGCGAGGACCGCGTCGCGCATGCCTATCTCTTCACGGGCCCCAGGGGAACCGGCAAGACCTCGACCGCGCGCATCCTGGCCAAGGCACTCAATTGCGAGCAGGGACCGACTCCGACCCCCTGCGGCGTGTGCGCGCCCTGCGTTGCGATTGCACAAGGCTCGTCGATGGACGTCTTCGAGATGGACGCAGCCAGTCACTCCGGAGTCGACGAGACGCGCGAGATTCTTTCGGGAGTCCCGCTGGCGACCGCCGGCGGGCGAAAGAAGATCTATGTCATCGACGAGGTCCACATGCTGACGACTCAGTCGTTCAACGCGTTGCTGAAGACTCTCGAGGAACCGCCCGATCACGTCGTGTTCGTGCTGGCCACGACCGAGGCGCACAAGGTACTGCCCACGATCGTCAGCCGAACCCAGCGCTTCGACTTTCGCCGGATGCCGGTGTCGTCGCTCATCGAACTGCTTTCGGATGTCGCCAAGCGCGAGAGCATCGACATCGAGCCCGATGCGATCGAGGTCGTGGCGCGCCACGCCGAGGGGGGCGCGCGCGACGCTCTTTCCTCGCTGGACCAGCTTCGCAGTATCGAGGGACACATCACGGACAACGACGCCGAGAGACTTCTCGGCGAGCGCGGCGAGGACGCGTTCATTCAGCTCTTCGACGCGCTGGCGGAAGCCGACATCGGCTCGATCTTTACGACGCTCGATTCGATGATCACCCAGGGCGCCGACGTGCGCCAGCTCGCACTCGGCACGCTCAATCACGCGCGCGCCCTGATGTTGCTCAAGACGGCTCCTCAAGCGGAAGAACTGCTCGACGTTCACCCCGAGGATCGCCAGCGGTTGGCCGACCAGGCTGAGAGATTTCGCATCGGTGGGCTTGTGCGATTGCTCGAGTTGGTGGGAAAGGCGATCACCGAGATGCGAAACGCGCCCAACCACCGGTTGTTCCTCGAAGTGGCGCTGACCCGCGGAGCGTCCCCCGAAACGGACGCGACTCCCGAAGGCATCCTCGGTCGAATCGAGCGTCTAGAGCGCCGCATCGGTATCGAAGGCACACCTTCGGCCGCGACCCCACCTCAGGAGAGCGCGACCCCACCCAAGGCCGAGCCACCGCAGGTACGAGAGGCCGGAGCATCTGAGCAGGAAGCCGGCCCCACTTCGGAGCGAAGACCGGTACCCGAGACCGAGCTGGCTGCACAGCAGGCAACCAGTTCCGTGGATCATTTGGGGCTAGGCCATATCAAGGACGCCTGGCCCTCGGCAATGAAAGAGGTTGCTCAACGCAGCAAGCGCGTGGCGGCTCTTCTCAAGCCGTCGCGGCCCGTTACCTACGACTCGGACGGGCTCGTCGTCGAGGTGCAATCCGCATTTCACGCGGGCCAGATGGCCAAGGAGGCAAACTCGCTCGTCCTGACCGATTCACTGTTCGCGGCACTGGGCCTACGGCCGTTTCTGCGCTTTGCAGAAAGAGGAGCCCAGCCGCTCGACAGTGAGACCGGGTCCGCGCCGGGTGGGGATGCGCCGTCCGGTCCCGAGGTCGAGGAGTCAAGCTCGTACGCGGACGCTGCCGAGGCCGTGGATGTGGACCACGATCCGGTCGAGCTAATCAAGAAAGGTCTCGACGCCGAGGTGGTTCGAGAGGTCGAGGAGAAGTGAGGGGGAGGACGTTCGAATGAGCAAGGACATGCAAAGAATGATGAAGCAGGCCCAGAAGATGGCCGCCGACATGCAGAAGGCGCAGGACGCGTTGGCCGATGTCGAGGTTGAAGGCAGTGCCGGTGGAGGAGCGGTCAAAGTGATCGCCACGGGTGATCAACAGGTCGTGTCCGTCACCATCAGCGGCGACACCTTCGACGGCGAGCCCGATGCCGATGATCTCGAGATGCTCGGCGATACCGTCACCGCGGCCGTCAACGACGCGTTGGACAAAGCGCGTGAGGCTCAAGCCGAAGCCATGGGCCCGCTCGCCGGAGGACTCGGGGGGCTCGGCCTCCCGGGCGCGTAGTTGTTTGCCGGCCCCCTTCAACGTCTCATAGACGAACTCTCCAAACTGCCGGGCATAGGGCCGAAGAGCGCTCAGCGCGTGGCCTTTTACATCCTCAAGGTGTCGGGTGCCGAGGCCCGCGCCTTGTCGGAGGCCATCGATGAGGTCAAGCAGAAGGTACGTCTTTGCGAACGCTGCTTCAATGTCGCCGACACGAACCTCTGCGAGATCTGCCGTGACTCGCGCCGGGAGTCTGCCGTGATCTGTGTCGTTCAGGAACCGCCCGACATCATCGCCATCGAACGGACGCGCGAGTACCGCGGGCTCTATCACGTGCTCCAGGGGGCCATCAGTCCGATCGAGGGCATCGGCCCCGAGGACCTGCGCATCAAGGAACTGCTCGCTCGAATCAACCAACCGGCCGAGGGCAACGAGCCCGTCACCGAGGTCATCGTCGCGACGAACCCGAACACCGAGGGTGATGCCACCGCGATGTATCTCGATCGCCTGTTGTCGCCGTTGGGGGTCGGAGTGACCCGGCTCGCAAGCGGTCTCCCGGTGGGTGGAGATCTCGAGTACGCCGACGAGGTGACGCTCGGCCGGGCTCTCGGCGGCCGCCGGCGCATGAGTCCCTAAAAAGTCCGCCTACCGCAATTGCTTGCTACCTTGTATCCATGGCTTTGATCGTCCAGAAGTACGGCGGGACCTCGGTGGGGGACGCCGAACGGATAAAGAGAGTGGCCGAGCGGATCGTCGCGGCCGTGCGTGACGGCGATCGGGTTTGCGTGGTCGTCTCGGCCATGGGCCACAGCACCGACGAGCTGGTCGGCCTTGCGGCGCAGGTATCGCAGGAACCCAACCCCCGTGAGCTCGACATGCTCCTGACCGCGGGGGAGCGGATCTCCATGGCACTGCTCTCCATGGTCATCTCGGATCTCGGTTACGAGGCGATCAGCCTGACGGGATCACAGGCCGGCATCGTGACCGATACCACTCATGGAAAAGCCCGGATAATCGAGGTCAAAGGCGACCGCGTGCGGCAGGCGCTTGCTGCGAACAAGATCGCGATCGTCGCCGGTTTCCAGGGTGTTTCCACGACCTACGACGTCACGACGCTGGGACGCGGAGGCTCGGACACCACTGCCGTAGCGCTGGCCGCGGCTCTGGGTGCCGACCGGTGCGAGATCTACACGGACGTCGACGGTGTCTACACCGCCGATCCCCGTATCGTGCCGGGGGCGCGCAAGCTGCACGCGGTCTCCTACGAGGAGATGCTCGAGATGGCGGCCAGTGGGGCGGGAGTTTTGATGCTCCGAGCCGTGGAATACGCGAGAAACCATGGAGTTGTGCTCCACGTGCGCTCTTCGTTCGGATACGAGGACGGCACGTGGATCAAGGAGGAGGACGAGCGCATGGAGCGAGCGATCATCGCGGGAGTGGCGCATGACACCTCTGAGGCGAAGGTCGTCATTCAGAACGTGCCCGATGCACCGGGTATCGCGGCGCGCGTCTTCCGACCGCTGGCAGACGAGGGTGTCAACGTCGACATGATCGTCCAGAACGTATCCGACGACGGCCGCACCGACATTTCCTTCACGATGCCGACCGAGGATCTGCGGCGCGCCAAGCCGGTACTCGAGGATCTTGCCGGTTCCGTCGGCGCCGAGGGCGTCCTTACGGATCCCGACATCGCCAAGGTCTCCCTAATCGGCGCGGGCATGAAGACTCACCCGGGAGTCGCGGCCGACATGTTCGACGCGCTCAGCGATGCGGGCATCAACATCGAGGTCATCTCGACATCATCGATCCGGGTGTCGTGCCTGATTCGTGCATTCGAGGTCGAGCGCGCCGTCAAGGCCATCCACGACAAGTTCGAGCTCACCGAGGAAGCCATCATCCGGGAGCAACACCCCGCGACCGCGACCGGTCAACTGCGCGCCATCAATACGAGGGAGACGTAAGTGAGAGTTGTAGTGGTCGGTGCCACCGGGGCGGTGGGCACGCAGGTGCTTTCCATCCTCGAGCAGCGGAGCTTTCCGGTCGACGAAGTGGTGCCGGTGGCATCGCCTCGGTCGATTGGACGCAAACTCCCCTTCGGCGGCAATGAGGTCGAGGTCGTCGGTCTGGAAGCCTCGGTCTTCGAGGACGCCGACATCGCCATCTTCGACGTGTCCGAGGATCTCAGCCTCAAATGGGCCCCCGTCGCGGCCGCCCGCGGAGCCGTAGTGATCGACAAGTCCTCGGCCTTTCGGATGGACGAGCAGGTGCCTTTGATCGTCCCCGAGATCAATCCCGAGCAAGCGCGGGCCCTCCCCAAGGGGATCATCGCCACTCCCAACTGCACGACGACCGCGATGGTCGTGCCCCTCGCGCCTCTGCACCGCGAGTGGACGGTCAACCGGCTCGTCGTCGCCACCTATCAGGCTGCTTCCGGATCGGGCCAGCAGGGCGCCGACGAGCTGTGGGAGCAGACTCAGCTCGCCGCCAAGGAACCCGAGGCGGTGCGCGAGGGCCGCGCCGGAGACGTCATCAAGGGTGGCGATAGCTTCGTACATCCGCTGGCACTCAACGTCCTCCCCCGCTGTGGCTCGGTCAAGAACGACGGCTATACCAGCGAGGAGATCAAGCTCTGCAACGAGGCGCGCAAGATCATGGGCATCCCCGATCTCAGGGCCACGGCCACCTGCGTGCGCGTCCCGGTCATGACCGGCCACGCCGTCGCCGTGCACGCCGAGTTCGACGCCGAGGTGTCCGTCGACAGGGCACGAGCACTGCTAGCCGAATCCCCCGGTATCGAACTGAGAGACGACATCGACAACCACGTGTATCCGACACCTCTGGAAGCGGCGACTCAGGACGCCTGTTTCGTCGGGCGCATCCGGAGGGATCTCTTCGACGAACGCGGCCTGGAGTTCTTTTCTGTGGGCGACAACCTGCGCAAAGGCGCGGCCCTTAACGCGGTGCAGATAGCCGAGCTACTCCTCTGAACCTGTTTCGGCCTCACCCCCGCGAAGACCCGCGCGCTTCGAGCACAGCGCTCAAACGATCGGGAAAGTCGGTGACGATGCCGTCGACCCCGGCGTCGAGCAGCAGCTCCATGTCGGCAACCTCGTTCACCGCCCAAGTCCACACGCCCAGTTCTTCGGCGTGCGCCGCTTGCACGAGTTCGTCGGTCACCTGCGTGTAGTGGGGCCCGATGCGCCCGGCGTAGCGTCGCACCTGACCGAGACGTCCCAGCATGTCGCGCGCGGGTTCGTGCTCGTAGAAGAGCTGCACCAACTCGATGTCTGGTGCAAGCGAGCGCAGCCTGACGGGAGTGACGGCCGACAGCGACATCAGGACGACCCGGCGGTCGCCGTCCAACAGGTCGTAGTCGGCAAGAGTGCTCAGGACCTTCCATTCGATCCCGCCTGCGGCATCGCGGCCCTTGAGCTCGATCGCGAAGCGGCTGAGATGCCGGTAGCGCTCCAGAACTTCGGCCAGGGTCAGGACCGCTTGGCCTTGGAAGTTGCGTGCTTTCTCGGGATGAAGCTCGTTGAACCAACGTCCCGCATCGGCGACTCGTAGCCGATCGAAGAACATCTCGGAGATGACACCGTGCTCCTCGATGTCACGGAGCGTGCGGGAAGAAATGAGATCGTGGAAGACGATGGGGACTCCATCCACAGTGAGCTGAACGTCGAACTCGAGATACTCGGTCCCCATCTGGAGCGCCGCGTCGAAGGCGGCGACGGTGTGCTCTGGAGCGTGCCCCGACGCACCCCGATGGGCGATGATCGCCGTCGAAGTGCCTGCGATGACGCCCTCCCCTTGAGCTCCTCCAGGTTTCTGCACCAAGAGCGAACGATAGGCGACCCAAGGACGTAATCGTCGGGCCGCGAACCTGGGGCGTACCTTTATCGGATGAACGATCGTTACGTCCATTACGGCGACCCGTTCGCAACGCCACCAGAGCAGCGCAGCGCTGCTCGAAGATTCAGGGGGCGGCTGAGCTCCGGCGTCACGGTGTGGACCTCGGGCCCGGCGTCGTCGCGCGCGGGGCTGACGATCTCTTCGCTGGCCGTGGCCGAGGGTTCCCCCTCGATCGCCCTGGGACTGATGAACGACACGACCGAGCTGTGGGACAAGATCCACGACGGGGGGAAGTTCGTGATCCACGTCGTGGGCGAGGACGACCGCCTGGTCGCCGACCGCTTCGCCGGGCTCCGGCCGAGCCCGGGCGGCCTGTTCACCGGGCTCGGGGTCGAGGACGGCGACTGGGGGCCGGTCATCACGCGGTTTCCCGAGCGCGCCTACTGCCGTTACCTCGGCGCGACGGAGGCCGGCTACCAGCAGCTCGTCCGCGGGGAGATCGAGCGCGTCGAGCTGGGCGAACTGACCCGGCCCCTCGTCTTCTTCCGAGGCCGGTACCGAGTCCTCAAGTCCGACGAGGAATAGACTTACACCAGGGCTTGAGTTCAAGATACGGGGGGCGCCGCCCAATGCGGCGCCCCCCGCAATTAAAGGACCGATGCGAGCTTCTAG
>JBOGWW010000330.1:0-4936 GCA_050693655.1 Actinomycetota bacterium
CAACCGGGGGTTCCGCTCGAGTGATCAGGCATGCGCGCGGCCGGCTGTCCACCGAGCGCTGCCTGGTCATGGGCATCGTCAACCGCACGCCCGACTCGTTTTACGACGGCGGTCGCATGGACCTCGACCGGGCGACCGACTTCGCCCGGCGGATGATCGCAGACGGGGCAGACATCCTCGATCTCGGTGGAGTGAAGGCGGGCCCGGGCGACTACGTCTCTCTCGAGGAGGAGAGGGAACGCGTCGTGCCACTGGTGGCCGAGCTCGCCGCAACCAACATCCCGATCTCGGTCGAGACGGCTCACTCGTCGGTTGCCGAAGAGGCGATCGAAGCCGGTGCCTCGATGGTCAACGACGTCAGCGCCATGGCCGACGAGGGCCTCGCCCGCGTCTGCGCCCGCACGGGCGCATCTCTCGTGGTGATGCACAACGGAGGCCAGATCCGCGGCCGGCCGCGGCACCCCCGCTACGACGACGTCGTAGTGGACGTCATCGAAGAGTTCGAGCGCTGCTCCGAGGTCGCGGCGCTGGCCGGCGTGGCCGACGACCAGCTGATCGTGGACCCCGGTCTGGACTTCGGGAAGACGACCTTCCACTCGCTCGAGATCGTGCGGCGCCTCGATGAGCTAACCGCTCTGGACTGGCCCGTGCTCGTCGCGCCCTCACGCAAGGACGTCGTGGGGGAGACCCTCGCACTCGAACCCGACGAGCGACTGGAGGGCACGCTCGCGCTGGTTGCACTCAGCGTGCTTGCCGGCGCGGCGATCGTACGCGTGCACGACGTGGAGGCGAGTGTGCGGGTCGTCAGGATGACGGAGGCGGTGAGGGGGCATGGGGCCCCCGCAGACCCCGTTCGAGGACTGTGGGATTGATCCACCGGATGATGGCGTCGGCGACCAACTCTTCAGGAACCTGATACGCGCCCGCTACGATTGCCGCCCGCAGCCGTGAAACATTCATTCAGGCTGGTATCGGCAGAGTCGGCATCCGAGTTGATAGGTTCTTGTAATTATGGCGAAGCGCGTGCTGATCGTTGAGGACGAAGAAGCCGTCCGAGAGCTCGAGAAGTTCATCCTCGAGCAGCAGGGCTACGAAGTCATGGAGGCCCGGGACGGACTCGAGGGCCTCGCCAAGGCGGAGTTCCGCAAGCCCGACCTCATCCTGCTCGACCTGATGATGCCGGATGTCTCCGGAGGCAGGATGTTCGACGAGATGCGGCATCATCCGGCGACCCAGGACATACCGATCGTGGTCGTCACCGGCAAGCCCGACGCGCACGAGATGTTCGACGATGCCATCGGCGAGGACAACGTCATCATGAAGCCGTTCGAAGCCGATGCCCTGGTCGAGCGCATCCGCTCCCATATCGGCGAGGCCGAGTGACGGCTGGCGTCATCCTGGCCCTCTTTCTGGGTCTGATCCTCGGCAGCTTCGGCACGGTCGCGGCGCACCGCATCCCCCGGCGCGAGACCATCGTCACCGGCCGCTCGAGGTGTCCCAACTGCGGCCGCCAGATAACCGCGCTCGAGAACATCCCCGTGGTCAGTTACCTCGTCCTGCGAGGGAGATGCCCGGGGTGCAAGACGTCTATCTCGCTCCGTTATCCGCTGACGGAACTGGCCACGGGCATCCTGTTCGCGCTATCCGTCGCGAAGTTCGAGCTCACGGTTACGGCCGCGGTCTACGCGGCCTTCTTCTGGGTGCTCGTCGTTCTCACGGTGATCGATCTGGAACACAAGCTCCTACCCAACCGCATCGTGTATCCGGCCTTCATCGCGGGTTGGATCGGGCTGGTAACCGCGGCGCTGATCGAAGGCGACGCGGCGAGGCTCAAGATTGCGGCCCTGGGGGCGCTGGTCTTCGGTGGTTTCTTCTTCCTGGTTGCGTTCATCTATCCGGCGGGCATGGGAGGCGGCGATGTCAAGCTCGCGTTCGTGCTCGGCAGCTTCGTGGGCTACGCCGGTGGTGTGGGAGCGGTTCTCGCCGGCATGTTCCTATCGTTCCTACTGGGCGGGGTGATAGGAATCCTTGCCATGAGATTCTCCGGCAAGGGAAGGAAGACTCAGATTCCGTTCGGTCCTTTCCTCGCTCTCGGAAGTGCCCTGGCGGTCTTCGCCGGCGAGAGGATCGCCCGGGCCTATGTCGACTTCCTCTGAACTTCCCAATCGGTGCGGTCGCCCTCCTTGGCGGAAGGGGACTCGAGCCGTGAACCGTTGTCGTGGCTCTTTGCGCTCCCGACCCGCTCGGAGAGGTCCCTGAAGTTATCCCGCACGAAGTCGGCCAGACGAACGTCCGGCGCCACGTGCAGCTTGCGACGGATGCGCGCCTTATGGCTGCGCACCGTACCCGAGCTGATGCCGAGCACCTCGGCGATTTCTTGCTCCGTCCGCCGTTGCGCAAGGAGGGCGAGTACGTCCCACTCCCTCAGGGTCAGCTCTTCGGCGAGCGAAACGGTGTTGAGGCTGCGCTTGCGCGGATCATCCGAGCGCCAGCTCATGTCTCCGCCGGACTCCTTGGCCTTGAAGAGGGCGATCTCGGCCTTCGACATGAGCTCGTCGTGCGTCTTGGTTCGGCTGTACTCGGCGATGCCCACCGATACCGTGGTCAGGACGGACTCGGACGGTAGCTCCTTGACCGCCGAGCGAATGCGCTCGGCCGCCACCCATGCGGTGGCCGCGTCGCTCTCGGGCAGAAGGGCAGAGAACTCGTCGCTTTCGTAGCGGAACAGTAAGTCGGAGGCGCGCAGATTTGACTTCATAACGCGGGCGAGCCGTGTGAGGAGGCGGTCGGCCTGTTCGCGTCCGATGCGATCGTTGATCCCATCCATGTCGTCCACGTCGATGATCAGCACCGAGAAGGGGGCCGAGGTTCGCTTGGATCGTGCGACCTCCTCGTTGAGACGCACGTCGAAGGCTCCGCGTGTGGGCAGCTGGGTGATCGGATCGGCCGAGCTTCGCTGGAGCGCCTCGGTTACCTTCTGCCGCCTCCGGAGGGCCGACCAGATGCGTGCCACCAACTCCCGCTGATCGGCCGGCTTGGTCATGTAGTCGATGGCCCCGCCGTAGAGGCCCTTCAGCTTGTCGTCCACCCGGCTGAGGGCCGAGAGGCAGATCACGGGTATGTCGGCGGTGGCCGAGTCCTCGTTCAGGATCTCCAGCACCGTGAGCCCGTCCATCTCCGGCATCATCATGTCCAGCACGATCACGTCCACGGGCCGGCTTTGTGCTATCTGGATGCACTCGTTTCCGCTCTCGGCGAGGATCAGTGAGAAATCGGCCCGAAGCTGGACCTCCGCCAGTCGCAGAAGATCCGGATCGTCGTCGACGACCAAGACGACCGGCTGCTCGCCGCTGGGTTGTTTTTCCTCCGTCACCCGACTGATTGCTCTCGTTTCGTCACCGCGATGAGTATTCCCATTTGTTCCTGCTTTCTCCCCGCGCCACGATGGCATGTCGGGCGGCGAGTTGTAAGAAACATCGAGGACTAATTTCGCCTAGTCCCACCTGGAACATCGGCCTCCTCCGGCGAGTTCCCAAGCGGTCTCCGGGCCGAGCCCGCTCGTGACCGGAGGGGCTTACCATGAGCCGATGAGTGACTTCGTCGAGCCCCCAGGCGGGGACGAGCCCGAGGAGCAGCCGCTCGATCCCGAGGAGCGGGCGGCGCTGCGCCAGGACCTCGTGGACGTCCAGGTGCTGAAAGAGGTGCTCGAGCCAAAGGGGATAAAAGGGGCGGTCTTCTACTGCCCGGATTGCGGGGAGGACCATTTCCTGGGATGGGACCTGCTCGCCGGCAACCTTCAGGAGCTGCTCGAGGCGGGGGAGTCGCCCGTCCACGAACCCGCGTTCGAGCCCAATCCGAGCGACTACGTCTCCTGGGACTACGCCCGGGGCTTTCTCGACGGCTACGAGTCGTTCGAGCAGGAGGAGCTCGGAGAGATCGGCTCGCGCCTGTTCGCCAAACTGGTCAAGTCGGGGATGTCCCACGAAGAGGTCAAGGGCGTCCTCGCGGCGGTGGGCCTGCAGCCCCCCGACGGCCCCGGGGGCCACGATCCGAAACGGCTAAACCGAAACGATTAGCGCTCGCGGTCAGCGAGGATTCGCGCCGAAAGGACGGACCAGTACGTGGCCAGGCTCATCGCATTCGCCAACCAAAAGGGCGGCGTAGCCAAGACCACCACTACCCTGTCCCTGGCGGCGGCACTGGCCCGCAGAGGGAGGCGGGTGCTGGCCGTGGACCTCGATCCCCAGGGCGCGCTCACGTACTCCGTGGGTGCGGACCCCGATGCCATCGACGAGACGATCAACGACGTTCTCGTCCGCCGGTTGCCGATCGAGAAGGTGATCATCACGCGCCCCGAAGGCGAATCATCGATCGATGTCGTGCCCGCCAACCTCGACCTCGCCGGCGCCGAGGCGGTTCTGCTGGCCAAGACGGGGAGGGAGTACGCGCTCGAACGCGCTTTCAGGGAGATCACCGGTCGCTACGATTTCATCCTGATCGACTGTCCGCCATCGCTGGGCATTCTTACGATCAACGGACTCACGGCTGCTCAGGAGGTCGTGATTCCGCTGCAATGTGAGGCTCTGTCGCATCGTGGCGTGGGCCAGCTTCTCGAGACTCTGCGCGACATACGCCACTTCACCAATCCCCACCTCGAGATCACCGGGGTCCTTCCCGCGCTGTTCGATGGGCGCTCGCGCCACGCGCGCCAGGTGCTGGCGGACGTCGGGTCCCGCTACGGTGTGGCGGTGCTGCAGCCGCCCGTTCGCAAATCGATTCGCTTCGCCGAGGCGGCGCAGGCGGGGCAATCGATTCTCACCTATGCTCCCTCACATCCGGGCGCGGAGGCCTACAGAGAGCTCGCGCGCCAGATCGACGAGGGTGTGGACGCATGAGCAGGGGATCGGAGGTGGGCCGGCGCGCGCTGTACAGCGCG
>JBOGWW010000331.1:0-4107 GCA_050693655.1 Actinomycetota bacterium
CACCAGGCGTGGACGATTCGAGAGAACAAGTGGCGCGCGGCCCGTCACGGACTCGAGGCCGAGATCATTCGCGACGAAGAGGGCAACGTCATGTCGCTTCGTCGCTCGATCAGCGACATGGTCGACCGGCTTACCGCAACCGGCGAGCGCCTCGGCTGTCTTTCGGAGCTGAAGGGAATCAACAGCATTCTCGAACGAGGCACCTCGTCGACCCGCCAGCGAGAGGTCTACCAGCAGTCTGGAGACCTATCGCGCGTGGTCGACCACCTCGTGGAAGAGCTCCAGAGGGGCAAGCCCAAGCCCCTCGGCGATGGAGACCTGATAGGCGGATTCCCGGTGCACGGCGACCCCTTGCCCGGCGAGTAACTCACAGCGGTCAGGGATGGGGGCCGAGAATCCTGGTGTCCCCCCGGCGCAGCGTCGCGCCAGTCTGGTCCAGCCACTCGCACAAGGGCACCGCGTATTTTCGAGAGGTGCCCAAGAGGTCCCTGATTTGAGCCACGGTCATCGGCCCCCCGCTTTCGATGGCGGTTCGCACGCGTTGCCGAGCCTCCTGGGCCCGCGCCGCGGTCAGATAGAAATCGCCGATGCGGACGAGCTCGCCGGAATCGACGAGCGCGCGCAGCAGGGCGGGGTCGGCCTCGAGATCCTTGCCCAGAGGGGGAGTGAAAACTCCGGCCTCGAGCATGGACAGGACCTCGTCGCGGGCTTGCTGTTGCTCGGGGGACATGCTCACGGCGTGCGATTTGAGATGCAGCAGAGCGCCGTCGGACTCGACGTCGTCGAGGGTCTCCACGAGCGCGTCGAAGGCGCCGGGTTCGAGCTCCGCGGCCGTCCTGACGGCCGCGCGCTGCATCCCGCTCTCGAGTGGCTTTGCTGCGTGATGCTCGGCCAGCGTGGCTCGCACCCGGGACTGGAGTCGCTCCAGCCGTTCGTCTGAGACCAGCAGGTCGTCCAAGGCCGCAACGCCCGCCGGAACGCTCGAGAGCCCCGCTCGCAGCAGGGCCTCCTGCGAACTCAATCGACCCTCCGCTTCGACCAGGGCCGCGAGGGCCTCGGTCTCCGGGGCACCGGAGAGCCGGCGTAGCAGCGCCAAGCGCTTCTCGTCACCGCGCTGCGTTCGCGCCGCCAGGGGGTCGAGGACGATGCCGCCGCCGAAGCTAAGCATCCGTCCTGCGTCGCGCAGCACGAAGCGGTCGCCGCGCGCCAGAGGGAGCGCATCGCGCAGGTAGAGCTGAGCGAAACCACTGCCTCCGGCTCGCAGAGATGAAGCTTCGAACAGCTTTATGCGCACCGGCGTCTCGACGGACCCGACGTAGAGAAGGTGCGAACCCTTCTCGGTGAGCACGTGATCCGGGCCCACCGCCCACTCGGGGAGCACGTGTACCTCGGCGTCAATGGTCCGAGTCGGTCGCCAGGTGGAGGGAACCACGATGGCGTCGCCGCGCTTGGCACTTCCCCGATCCAGTCCCACGAGATTCAAAGCGACGCGGTTGGCCGGCCCCACCGAACCCAGCTGTTTCTTGTGGCTTTGAATCGAACGGATGCGCGCACGGCGACCCTCGGGACTGATCTCTATCTCCTGATCCGTTTGCAGTGCTCCGCCCGACAGCGTTCCCGTGACGACGGTGCCCGCTCCCGAGATGCTGAAAACGCGGTCGATCCACAGTCGCGGCCTGCCTCGGTCTTCGGGAACCGGGGCCGCCGTGACGGCTTCGTCGAGCCTCGCGACGAGATCTTCCAGCCCCTCTCCCGTCACCGCCGACACCGCCACCACGGGCGAGCCGGCGAGCTGGGTGCGTCCGAGGTGCTCTTCGGTTTCCTGCCGGGCTATCTCCAGCGTGGCTGCGTCGACGGTGTCGGACTTGGTGAGGGCGACGACCCCGGAGCCGATCCCCAGCACGTCGAGAATCGCGAGGTGTTCGGTCGATTGAGGCATCCACCCCTCGTTCGCCGCCACGACGAAGAGGCACACGGAGATTCCGCCCGCTCCGGCCAGCATGTTCTTGATGAAGCGCTCGTGTCCGGGCACGTCGATGACGCCGATCTCGTTTCCCGAGGGGAGCGGCAACCAGGCGAATCCGAGGTCGATCGTGAGGCCCCGGCGTTTCTCCTCTTCGAAGCGGTCCGGATCGATGCCGGTCAGCCGCTGCACCAGGGCGGACTTGCCGTGATCGACGTGACCTGCGGTACCGATGACATGCATGAGTCTTCTGACGATAGCGGCCCGTGTTTTGATGGGCACATGGCGCTCGCAAATTCTCATCAGCGGGATGCGGCCGAGGCCAAGCGAGAGCGCATCGCCAGGCCCGGCGCCTCGACCAGGGTGCGTGTCGTCGCCTACGAGCGGAAGCAGGGCAAGCGGCGCTCCGACTCGGTTGCCACGGAGGAGCCGCTCGAGATCCGCGTTCACGGTTCGGGTGATGACTACGTGTCCTCGGTGACGATGCGGACGCCGGGCAACGACTTCGAACTCGCCTCCGGATGGTTGCTGGCCGAGGGTGTGGTGGCCCGCCACGACGACATAGTCAGGATGGCCTACTGCGTCGATCGGGAGATCGGCGAGGAGCAGCGCTACAACATCGTCAACGTCCACCTGCGGGATGGCCTGGGAGACCTGGCTTCGATCGAGCGCGATTTCTTCACCACCAGCGCATGCGGTGTGTGCGGCAAGGCCGGTCTCGATCAGCTGGCGACCAAAGCCACTCCCGTTGCGGAAGGCCCGGCGGTGCATCCCGAGATTCTGAGTTCGTTGCCCGCGAAGCTGCGCGCCGCGCAGGGTGTTTTCGAGCGCACCGGTGGATTGCATGCGGCGGGTTTGTTCGATTCTTCCGGCGAACTGCTCGGACTTCGAGAGGACGTCGGGCGTCACAACGCATTGGACAAGCTGTTCGGTTGGGCGCTACTGGAAAAGCAGTTGCCGTTGACGAACCGAATCGTCCTGGTAAGCGGAAGGGCGAGTTTCGAACTGACCACCAAGAGCGTCGTGGCCGGCGTTCCGATCCTGTGCGCCGTCTCCGCGCCGAGCAGCCTCGCGGTCGAGGTCGCCGAGGAGTTCCATCTCACGCTCGTGGGCTTCCTCCGCGAGGAGCGCTTCAACCTCTACGCGGGCCCCGAGCGCGTCGCCGGCTGACGAGACCTTCAGGCGAGTGTCGCGCGCACCCGCTCGGTCAGCATCTCGAGATCCGAGGGCAAGACGCTGCGCAGGTCGAGCAACAGCTGCTCGTCCTCGATCCGTCCGATTACCGGCGGCGAGCCCGATCGCAACCGCTTCTGCATCTCGTCCACGCTGATCTCTGCGTGGGTCAGCGCGACGGCCCAGGAGCCGAGCTCCTCGCCGGGGAGCGATCCACCTCCAGCGACCGAAGAGGTCGGCAGGGCCTCGGCTTTCAGCGTGTCGGTGGCGAGCTGTCCGGCGATGCGCTCGGCGCGCGCTCGTAGCTCGTCGATCGATGCGAGGGCGAGCGACCACAGCGGCAGCTCCTCGGCTCGGTCCTCCAGGTGAGCTCTGAGCGTCGCCTCCAGTCCGGCGAGCGTCATCTTGTCGACGCGCAATGCACGTACCAACGGATGCTTCGCGATGCGGGCGAGCAGGTCGGAACGTCCGGCAACGATCCCGGCCTGAGGACCTCCTAGCAGCTTGTCGCCCGAGAAGGTGATGACGTCGACGCCCTGCACGAGCGCCTGATCGACGAGCGGTTCGCGGGCGGTCCACGAAGTCGCGCCGGTTACTTCGACGTAGCCGGACCCCGCGTCGAAAACCAACGGAATACCTCGCCCTCGAGCGAGCCTCACCAGCTCGCGCAGGGGGACTTCCGCCGTAAAGCCCGTGACCCTGTAGTTGGAGGGGTGGACCTTCAACAAAGCTCCCGTACTCGAGGAGATGGCCCGCTCGTAGTCGGCCAGGTGCGTTCTATTCGTCGTGCCCACCTCGACGAGGTGGGTACCCGACATCGACATGACGTCGGGCATGCGGAACTCTCCCCCTATCTCGATCAGCTCTCCACGGCTGATGATGACTTCCCTGTCCGTGGCCAGCGCCGCCAGCGTCAGGAGCACCGCCGCGGCGTTGTTGTTGACGACGAGCGCCGCCTCGGCGCCGGTGAG
>JBOGWW010000332.1:0-1615 GCA_050693655.1 Actinomycetota bacterium
TGACCGCCCTCCTCGTAGCCGACATATCCCGGAGGCGAGCCAACCAGACGGCTGACCGTGTGCTTCTCCATGTACTCAGACATGTCGAGCTGGATCAGCGCGTTCTCATCGCCGAAGAGGAAGTCGGCGAGCGTCTTCGCGGTCTCGGTCTTTCCGACACCGGAGGGGCCGAGGAAGATGAACGACCCCGCCGGGCGCTTGGGGTCCTTGAGGCCCGCACGAGTACGACGGATCGAACGAGACACCGCGGCGATAGCGTCGTGCTGTCCGACGATGCGCTTGTGGAGCTCGTCCTCCATGCGGAGCAGCTTTGCGGTCTCCTCCTCGGTCAACGACGTTACCGGGATGCCCGTCCAGGACGACAGCACCTCGGCGATCTGCTCCTCGTCGACCTCGGCGAGGCTCTGGTCCTCGGCCTCGCGCCACTCGGACTCGCGCTCCTTGCGCTCTTCCATCAGGCGCTTCTCGTCGTCGCGGTACCCCGCGGCGCGCTCGAAGTCCTGCGCCTCGATCGAGTCCTCCTTCTGGCGACGAACGTCGGCGATCCTCTCCTCGAGCTCGCGGTAGTCCGGCGGCGCACTCATGCGCTTGATGCGCAGGCGTGAGCCGGCCTCGTCGATGAGGTCGATGGCCTTGTCGGGAAGAAAGCGGTCGGAGATGTAGCGGTCCGCGAGGTTCGCGGCGGCAACGAGACCGCGGTCCGTGATGTGAACCCGGTGGTGGGCCTCGTAGCGGTCGCGCAGTCCCTTGAGTATGTCGATGGTGTGAGCGACGGACGGCTCGGGCACCTTGATGGGCTGGAAGCGTCGCTCGAGGGCCGCGTCCTTCTCGAGGTGCTTGCGGTACTCGTCGAGCGTCGTCGCGCCGATAGTCTGCAACTCGCCGCGCGCGAGCATCGGCTTGAGGATGCTGGCCGCGTCGATCGCGCCCTCTGCGGCTCCTGCGCCGACGAGCGTGTGGAGCTCGTCAATGAAGAGGTTGATGTCGCCGCGCGTCTTGATCTCTTTGAGCACCTTCTTGAGACGCTCTTCGAAGTCACCGCGGTAACGGGAGCCGGCGACCAGCGCACCGAGGTCGAGCGTGTAGAGCTGCTTGCCGGTGATGGTCTCGGGCACCTCGCCCTTGACGATGTTTTGGGCAAGGCCCTCGACGATGGCCGTCTTACCGACGCCCGGCTCGCCGATCAGCACCGGGTTGTTCTTGGTACGGCGGGAGAGAACCTGCATGACGCGCTCGATCTCGTTCAGCCGGCCGATCACCGGGTCGAGCTGGTTCTCGCGCGCGAGCTGGGTCAGGTTGCGCCCAAACTGGTCGAGCACGAGCGAACCTGAGGGCTGCTCGCCGCCGCCGCCCTGAGTCGCGCCCTCCTTGGCACCGGAGTAACCGGAGAGCAACTGGATGACCTGCTGACGGACGCGACCGAGGTCCGCTCCCAGCTTGACGAGTACCTGAGCCGCAACGCCCTCGCCCTCACGGATGAGGCCGAGCAGGATGTGCTCGGTGCCGATGTAGTTGTGGCCCAGCTGGAGGGCCTCGCGCGAGAGCTCCAGGACCTTCTTGGCCCGGGGGGTGAACGGGATGTGGCCGGAGCCCACCTCGCCGCCCTGGCCGATGA
>JBOGWW010000333.1:0-5715 GCA_050693655.1 Actinomycetota bacterium
CGCGTAACCTCGTCGGCGAAGGAGCTGACCTGATCGACCATCGTGTTGATGGTCTCCTTGAGCTCGAGCATCTCGCCCTTGACGTCCACGGTGATCTTCTGGCTGAGGTCCCCGTTGGCAACCGCGGTGGTTACCTGCGCGACGTTGCGGACCTGGTCGGTGAGGTTGGAGGCCATGAAGTTCACCGAGTCCGTCAGGCTCTTCCACGTGCCCGAAACGCCCTCTACCTCGGCCTGACCGCCGAGTTTTCCGTCCGTGCCCACCTCGCGCGCCACCCGGGTCACCTCGTCGGCGAAGGCCTGGAGCGTGTTGGTCATGGTGTTGATGGTGTCTGCGAGCGTTGCGACCTCGCCCCGAGCCTCGACCGTGATCTTCTGTCCCAGATCGCCTTCCGCGACCGCCGCTGCGACCTGACTGATGCTGCGCACCTGGCTCGTGAGGTTGCCGGCCATGCCGTTCACCGAGTCGGTCAGGTCCTTCCACGTTCCCGCCACACCCTCGACCTTGGCCTGACCGCCGAGGATGCCGTCCGTGCCCACCTCGCGGGCGACTCGGATGACCTCGTCGGCGAACTGCCGCAGCGTATCGGTCATGGAGTTGATCGTCTCGGCGAGAGTCGCGACCTCGCCTTTGGCCTCGACCGTGATGCGCTGGCTGAGGTCGCCGCGCGCGATCGAAGTGGCCACCTGGCTGATGTTCCTTACCTGGCCCGTCAGGTTCGATGCCATCAGGTTCACGTTCTGCGTGAGGTCGCGCCAGGTCCCCGAAACGCCCTTGACCTCGGCCTGGCCCCCGAGCCGTCCTTCGGTTCCGACCTCGCGCGCCACGCGCGTGACCTCGTCGGCGAAGCTCGACAACTGGTCCACCATCACGTTGATGGTGTTCTTCAGCTCGAGCATCTCGCCCTTGACGTCCACCGTGATCTTCTGAGACAGGTCACCGTTTGCAACCGCGGTCGTGATCCCGGCGATGTCGCGCACCTGGGCGGTCAGGTTGCCGGCCATCATGTTGACGTTGTCGGTCAGGTCCTTCCAGGTTCCCGAGACCCCTTTGACCTGGGCCTGGCCCCCGAGCTTGCCCTCGGTCCCCACCTCGCGCGCCACGCGCGTGACCTCGTCGGCGAAGCTCGACAACTGGTCGACCATCGTGTTGATCGTCTTGGCGAGGGCGGCGACCTCGCCCTTGGCCTCCACGGTGATCTGCTGGGTTAGATCGCCCTGCGCCACCGCGCTGGCGACCGAGGCGATGCTGCGCACCTGGCTGGTCAGGTTGCTTGCCATGAAGTTGACGTTGTCGGTCAGGTCCTTCCAGGTGCCGGAGACCCCCTTGACCTGGGCCTGGCCCCCGAGCTTGCCTTCGGTGCCCACCTCGCGCGCCACGCGCGTGACCTCGTCGGCGAAGGCGCTGAGCTGGTCGGTCATCGTGTTGATCGTCTCGGCGAGGGCGGCGACCTCGCCCTTGGCCTCGACCGTGATCTTCTGCGAGAGGTCGCCCTCGGCCACGGCCGTCGCAACGGAGGCGATACTGCGCACCTGGCTGGTGAGGTTGCCGGCCATGAAGTTCACCGATTCGGTCAGGTCCTTCCACGTCCCGGACACGCCCTTGACCTTCGCCTGGCCCCCGAGGATGCCCTCGGTCCCGACTTCGCGCGCCACGCGCGTGACCTCGTCGGCAAACGAGCTGAGCTGATCGACCATGGAGTTGACCGAGGTTCCGATCCGGAGAAATTCGCCCCTCACGGGCTGCCCCTCGATCTCGAGCGCCATCTTCTGGCCGAGATCGCCCTCGGCGACCGCGCTGATCACGCGCGCGACCTCGGTCGTCGGTCGACGGAGGTCGTCGATGAGCGAGTTGATCGAGTCGGCGCGCTCCAACCATGCACCCTTGGCGCCGGGGAGCTTGAAACGTTCCGTCATCTTGCCCTCGCGCCCGATGACCCGGCTGACGCGGGCGAGTTCCTTGTTCGTTTGATCGGCGTGAACGACGACCGAGTTCATCACCGAGGCGATCTCTCCGATGAGACCTCGCCGGCGGCGGTTCAGCCGGACGCTGAAGTCTCCGTCTCTCAGGCCCTCGAGAGCGTGCAGCAGCTCCTCGAGGTGCTCGTCGGTCGCACCCGGTCCCTCCGCGGTCGCCACGCTCTGACCCGATCGTGCGGTCGCCTTCTTGGTCCGAGTGGTCTTAGCTCTCGAAGCCCGAGTCTTCCTCGTGGCCATACCCCATCCCTTTCCTGAACCAGCAGTCCAAGCGAACGTCTCTTAGGTGTCGAACGGACTACAAACCTACTGTTTGAGCCCCTCTGCCGGAAGGAGGGTGGCGCGGTGGGCCGCACGAGCGGCTCAGGTGGTGCGGGCCACCATCGTCGCGGTCGCCTGCGCCAGGGGCCGCACGACGATCTCGTCGATGTCGACGTGGCGGGGGCGCGTCACCGCCCATGCGATGCAGTCTGCGACGTCGTCGCCGGTTAGAGGCTCGAGACCCTTGTAGACCTTGCTCGCCTTCTCGGTGTCGCCGTCGAAGCGCACCCGCGAGAACTCCGTGGAGACCAGGCCGGGCGAGACGTCGGTGATGCGAATCGGCCTGCCGAGCAAGTCCATGCGCAAAGTCTTGGTGATGGCTCGCACGGCGTGTTTCGACGCGGTGTAGCCCGCCCCGCCCGGGTAGGTTTCGAAACCCGCGATCGAACCGACGTTGACGACGTGTCCTCCGTCGCCGGCCTCGAGCTTCGACAGGAGAGCCAGCGTGACGCGCAGGAGGCCCATCACGTTGGTTTCCCACATCACCCGGACGCGCTCTTCCTCGAGCTCGTCGACGGGTTGAAGTCCCGATGCGAGCCCCGCGTTGTTGACGAGCACGTCCAACTCGCCGATCTCGGCGGCAAAGGCGCTGACCGAGGCTCGATCGGTCACGTCCAAGGGAAGGGCGCGCCCGCCGCACTCTGCGGCCATCCGCTCCAGCCGGTCGATCCTCCGCGCGCCGAGCACGACGTCGAAGCCCTCTTTGGCCAGGCGCAGCGCCGTGGCCGCGCCGATGCCGCTCGAAGCTCCGGTGATGACGGCGGTTCCTCTCGTCGGGTTGGTCATGCCACCATTGAAGACCATGAACGCAGAGCTTGGGAACAGAGACATCGGGATCATCGGCGCTCCACTCGACCTGGGACAGGAGCGCCGTGGCGTGGACATGGGTCCGAGTGCCATTCGCTACTCGGGGCTGGCCGAGCGCCTCGCGGGCCTGGGGATCGAGGTTCAGGACCACGGCGACGCGCGGGCGGAGATTCCGGAACTCGCCCCCGAACAGGATCAACGCGCTCGATACCTCTCCGCCATCCTGGGCTCCTGCGCCCAGATCGCCAAGGACGTGTCGAACACCTCCCAGTCGGGAGCCATGCCCCTGGTCCTCGGCGGCGATCACTCGATCGCGATGGGCACGCTCGCCGGTCTTCACTCGGTCCACGGACCGGGAGGGGTGCTGTGGATCGACGCGCACGGAGACCTGAACACGCCCGACACCTCACCCTCCGGCAACGTGCACGGCATGCCGCTGGCAGCCGCGCTGGGAGCGACGGGCTTCTCGGTGGACGGATTCGAACCGGCTCCCTGGGTGGATCCAGGCCGGGTCGCGGTGGTCGGAGCGCGCCAGCTCGACGAGGGCGAGAAACGCCTGGTGCGCGACAGGGGCCTGGCCGTGCTGACCATGGCCGACATCGACCGGAGGGGGCTCGCCTCGGTCATGCACGAGGCGCTGGTGGTGGTCGGAGGGCCGGGCTTCGTCCATCTCTCGCTCGACCTGGACGTGTGCGACCCGGAGATCGCACCGGGGGTCGGGACGCCCGTGCGTGGGGGCCTCAGCTACCGGGAGGCCCATCTCGCCATGGAGCTGCTCGCCGAGGCGGGGATAATCACCTCGATGGAGGTCGTCGAGGTCAATCCGATTCTAGACAACGCCAACCAGACGGGAGACCTGGCGGTGGAGCTCGTTGCGAGCGCGCTGGGGGCCAGCATCCTCTAGGCATCGGCGAAGCTCCGCTGCGCCTCGCCGAGCGAAGGGCTCGGAGTCCCGCCCTCCGGGCGGGCGCGTCTCTAGGTGTCGTGCAGGACTCGTCCCTCCATGCCTCCGGCGATGGTTATCACTTCCCCGCTGACGTGGCCGGAGATCTCATCGGAGGCCAGGCTCACTATGGTCCTGGCGACGTCGTTCGCTAGGCCGAGCTTGCCGAGCGACATCGTGCGGGTGATCTTCGCCACGAAGCCGCGCTCCTCGACGAAGTCGCGCGTCATGTCGGTGGCCGTCCACCCCGGCGCCACGGCATTGACGCGCCCGCGGGGGGCGATGCGGACGATCTCGTTCTTCAGGCTCTTCAGGAAGCCCGCGACGAGCGCGCCCTTCGCCGCGGCGTAGTCGCTGTGACCGGCTTCGCCGAAGACCCCGGCGGTCGAGGCGACGACGACGATATTGCCCTCGCCGGTCTGCGCCACGTGACGCAGGAAGGCCCGACAGGAAAGAAAGACGCTGTCGAGGTTCGCGGCCAGGTAGCGACGCCAGCGCTCGTAGGACATCTCCCAGACAGGGGTGTCCTCGCTCGGCCAGTCGCCCGCGTTCGCGACGAGCACATCGAGGCGGCCCAGGGCCGCGACCGCGGCCGGTACGAGCTCGTCGACCTGAGGCTCGACGGTCAGGTCGGCGGCCAGCGCGACGCCGTCCACCTCCCGCGCGACCGTCTCGGCCCTCTGCTTGCTGCTGCGGTAGTGAACCGCGACGCGCGCCCCCTCGGCGGAGAAAGCACGGACCACGGCGGAGCCGATCCCTCCTCCGCCCCCGGTGACCAGCACGCCCTTGTCCTTCAGTCCCGTATCCATGAGGGAGGACGCTACCCTGAGCGCCGATGAAGGACGTAGGCATCGCCGGCGTTCCCTACGCCGGCAAGACGACTCTGTTCACCGCGCTCACGAACGCGGGTACGGCCGGGCGCTCGAACCAGGCGGTGGTCGACGTCCCCGACGACCGGGTGAGAGCGCTCAGCGAGCTCGAAAATTCCAGGAAGACGGTGCACGCCAAGGTGCGCTTCGTGGATGTGCCCGGGGGCCTGACGGCGCAGGGCATCGCCGAGTTCCGGCAAACCGACGCGCTCTGCATCGTGTTGCGCTCTTACGGGCCGGACGCCGATCCAACCGGCGAGCTGGCCACCGTGCAAGCGGAGTTGCTCCTCGCGGACCTTGCGAGCATCGAGCCGGCGCTCGACAAGGCTCGCAAGAAGGCGCGCTCTTCACAGGAGGCCAAGAGGGAAGCGGACATCCTCGAGCGCGCCCACGGTCTGCTCGATTCCGAGCGGTCGCTCAGCGAGGAGCGATGGGACGACGACGAGCTCAAGTTCCTGCGCGGCTTCGGGGCGCTCACGCTAAAGCCGTGGATCACCGTCGCGAACGTCGAGGAGGGGGCCGCGCTCCCTGAAGGTTTGCCCCCCGACGCCGTGGCGGTCAGCGCGGCGCTCGAAGCCGAGGTCGCCGGGATGGATGCGTCCGATGCACAAGAGCTACTCGCCGGCTTCGGCGTCCAGGAGCCCGGCCTCGGCAAGGTGATCGGGGCCTGCTACCGGGCGCTCGACCTCATCACCTTTCTGACGACCGGTGAGGACGAGACCCGGGCCTGGGAAGTGAGGCGCGGCGCCAGGGCTCCCGAGGCCGCGGGCGTCATCCACTCCGACCTCGAGCGCGGCTT
>JBOGWW010000334.1:0-3730 GCA_050693655.1 Actinomycetota bacterium
CCACGGGGACTCCGGGCAGGTGACCTCGGAGTGGACGTTCTGTACCTTCTTCTATCGCTACAGCACCGCCCAGGACAACAATTCGAATCGGAACTTCGGAGCCATGTGGCTGGCCACGCGCGTCAACCCCACCAACGGCTGGTGTGCCCGGCGCGTGATCGGCCGGCTCGGGGTGCAAACCAGCGGCACCGGCAGGGTGTTGAACCGCGCCCCCAGATGGAAGGCCAAGCACACGAACCGCTCACGAAAAGTCCAGACGAGGCTCGTCGTCGACGCCAACGGTGCCGGTTCCACCGACGCTGTGCTCAAGAAGTCCTGGATCTTCCATCCGGGCAACCTGAGGCTCCGCAAGTTCAAGCAAGCCGGCTTCACCAACCTGCGGCTCGCCTACCGGGGACGGACCAAGAGGACGGTTTCATTCGCGACCGCCTTCGAGATGTCCTGGCCCCGGGGCGAGAACCCGCCGGCCATCTTTCCCGAGCTCCGCACGCTGCACGTGAAGCCCTGCTCGAACTGAGGGGCGCGGCCGCCCTCCCTATTTAGATGAGGTCGTGGCCGTTCCCAGTTTGGCCTGAGCGGCCGCGAGTCGCGCCACCGGAACCCGGTAGGGTGAGCAGGAGACGTAGTCGAGCCCCAGCTCGTGGCATATCACCACGGAATCGGGGTCCCCACCGTGCTCGCCGCAGATTCCCAGGTGCAGCTTGCGGTTCGCCGCGCGGCCCTCCTCGACGCTGATCTTCATCAGGCGCCCCACACCCGAGCGGTCGATGCTGACAAAGGGATTGTAGGGCACGAGCTTCCGCTCCTCGTAGAAGGCGAGGAACTTCCCGATATCATCTCGGCTGAAGCCGAACGCGGTCTGCGTCAGGTCGTTCGTTCCGTAAGAGAAGAAGTCCGCGTGCCCGGCGATCTCACCCGAGTCGACCGCGGCGCGCGGCAGCTCGATCATGGTGCCGAACTCGATGTGAAGATCGACATCCGCCTTCTCGATGATCTCCTTGGCGATGGGCTCGAGCTCTTCGCGCATCTGCTGCAGTTCCTCGGCAGTGGCGACGAGGGGGATCATGATCTCGGGCCGGGGGTCGAGGCCTTTCTTCTTCAGTTGCACCGCCGCCTCTGTTATGGCACGCACCTGCATGGCATAGAGACCCGGCTTCACGATTCCGAGCCGCACGCCGCGCAGACCCAGCATGGGGTTGGCCTCGTGCAACTCGCTCAGCTTGTCGCGCAGTCTCTCGGCTTCCTTCATGGGCAGCTTCTCGTCGCCGATCTGCACCTTGCGCTTGTTTCTATCCTGTGCCAGGGCGACCGCGACCTCCACGTCGACCCGGTCGGGCAGGAACTCGTGGAGCGGTGGGTCGAGCAGACGCACGGTAACCGGCAGTCCGTCCATAGCCTTGAAGATGCCGAGGAAGTCCTTCTTCTGGAGGGGGGCAAGCGTCTTGTAGGCTTGCGCCTCCTCCTCCTGGGTCTCGGCGAAGATCATCTTGCGAACCGCCGCGACTCTCTCGTCGCCGAGGAACATGTGCTCCGTCCGGCACAGCCCGATGCCCTCGGCCCCACGTGCGCGCGCGTTCGCTGCCTGCTCGGGCGTATCCGCGTTGGCTCGCACGCGCAGATCGCGATTGGCATCGGCGAACTCCATGAATCGCTCGTAGGCACGCCACAACTGGGAGTCGAGTGACTGCTTCTCTGCCTTCGTGAGCCTCTTGCCGGCCTTCTGTTTGTCCGCTGCGTTCTGGGCGACCTCGAGCTCGGAGGGTTCGGTTTCGAGTTGTTCGGCGTAGACGGTTCCGTCGGTGCCGTCGATGGTGATCCAGTCGCCTTCTTTGACGGTCGTGCCGCCGACCCTGAACAACTTGGCCTTGCGGTCGATGCGGATTGCATCGGCACCGCACACCGCGGGAATTCCCTCGCCGCGCGCCACCACCGCGGCGTGCGAGTTGGTTCCACCGGCCGAGGTCAGAATTCCCTGGCTCGACACCATCCCGTGATAGTCGTCAGGATTCGTCTCTCGGCGAACGAGGATGACCTGCTCGCCGTCGTCAGCCCACTCGGAAGCGTCGTCCGCGGTGAACACGGCCCGCCCCACGGCGGCACCGGGAGAAGCGTTGAGGCCCCTTGCGACCGGGGACTTGGAATCCTTGAGGTCCGCGCGAATGATGGGCTTGAAGAGCTCGTCGAGCTTGCCGGCCGTGAGCCGGTCGCGCACCGCGGTCGGCTCGTCGATGAAGTCTTCCTCGAGCATCTCCTCGGCCATGCGCCACTCCGCGAGCGAGGTGCGCTTGCCGATACGCGTTTGGAGCATCCATAACTTGCCCTGCTCGATGGTGAACTCGGTGTCGCACATGTCCTTGTAGTGCCGCTCGAGCGTGTCGAAGTGCTTCTTCAGCTCCTCGTAGGCGCGCGGTTGAATTCGGCTCATCTCGTCGATCGGCAGGGTGTTCCGGATCCCTGCCACCACGTCTTCGCCCTGGGCGTTCTGCAGGTAGTCGCCGTAGGGAATCCGCTCACCGGTGGCGGGATCGCGCGTGAAGCCGACGCCCGTACCCGAGTCCTCGCTCTTGTTGCCGAACACCATCGTCTGCACGTTGACCGCGGTGCCGAGGCTGTCGGAGATCCGGTTGCGGCGCCGGTAGTCCTGGGCGCGCTTGTTGTCCCACGAGCCGAACACCGCTTCGACCGCCTGATGGAGTTGCTCGGTGGGGTCCTGCGGGAACTCCCGCTTGGTCTCCTTCTTGATGATGGACTTGAAGGCCTTGACGAGCTTCTTCAGATCCTTGGTGTCGAGATCCACGTCGTTGGCAACGCCCTTGCGGTCCTTGGCATCCTCGAGCGCCTCGTCGAACAGGTCTCCCTCGACGCCCATGACGGTCTTGCCGAACATCTGAACGAGGCGCCGATAACTGTCCCAGGAAAAGCGCTCCGAATCGGTCTGCCGGATGAGTCCCTCGACACTGTCGTCGTTCAGCCCGACGTTAAGCACCGTGTCCATCATTCCCGGCATCGAAAAGGGCGCTCCGGAGCGCACCGACACGAGCAGCGGGTCGCTCGCGTCCCCGATCTGACGCCCCATCTTCTCCTCTAGCTTCTTGCGGTGTTCCGCCACCTGGTCGAGCACACCCTCGGGGAACTGGTGCCCCGCCTCCCGATAGGCGTTACAGGCCTCCGTGGTGATCGTGAAGCCCGGCGGTACGGGAAGACCGAGATTCGTCATCTCGGCCAGGTTGGCGCCCTTGCCGCCTAACAGATTCTTCTGAGAGGCGTCGCCCTCTTCAAAGTCGTAGACCCACTTGGTCATGACACCAAACCCTCCTAATTCGTTTGCCCCCCCGCTGCCCTCACGGCCTCGCCGCCCTGTGCCAGATCGATCCTGATCGCCGTCTCTTCATCCTTCTGCAACTCGACGCTTACTTGTGCTCGATTCCCTGCGGGATCCCAGACGAACAGCTGCCACGCCCCCGGGGATAGGTGATAGCGAAAGCGACCTGCGCTGTCACACACGATCTGATCCAGGATGTCGCCGGAGGAGTTGTGCAGCTCCACGGTCGCGGTGTGGGCGGGTTCCCCCGTCGGTCGGGTAACCGTCCCGAACAGCGTTGTGCTCATCACAGCCTCTTTCTGAGGAACTCGACGAGTCCTTCGATCGGAATGCGCTCCTGTTCCATCGAGTCTCGGTCACGCACGGTGACCTGGTTGTCCTCGAGTGAATCGAAGTCGAACGTCACAC
>JBOGWW010000335.1:0-6867 GCA_050693655.1 Actinomycetota bacterium
TCCCAGCCCGCCCCAAGCCGGTCCACCTCCCAAGGACTCAGCAAGGCGGCCAGGCGCTTCCGGACTTCGGTTCGGAAGCGCTTGCCGCGTCTGCGTGCGAACATCGAGGCCCATGGCCCCCCGCAAACGTCCCCGCGTGCAGTGCTCGACGGGGCCCTTCTGGGCCTTCGAGCTCGAACGCGCCCTGGACGCGCTCGCGGAGTCCGGGTTCACCGAAATCGAACTCATGATCACGCGGGACACGAGGACGCAGGAGCCCGATATCCCACTGCGGCTCGCGGAAGAGCGGGGCCTACGCATAGCCTCGGTGCACGGGCCCTTTCTCGTCATCACCAAGAGCGTCTGGGGCCTCGATCCGATCGGCAAGATCGAGCGAGGCATCGAGATGTGCGCGGCCGTGGGCGCCGACACGCTCATCGTCCACCCCCCCTTCTTGTGGGAGAGGCGGTACGCGACCTGGATCACCCAGCGGGCCCGGCAATCTCACGAAGACACCGGGGTGAGGGTCGCGGTGGAGACCATGTACCCCAAGTGGGTTGCCGGCCGAAAACTTCGCGGCTACCGCTGGCTCGATCCGGCCGAACTCGTTGCCGAGGCCCCCCACGTCGCCATCGATACAAGTCATTTGTCCGTAGCGCGACAAGACATCCTGGATGCATACGAAATCCTGGCCCCTCGCCTCGGGCACGTCCATCTGAGCGACAATGCGGGGGACGGTAAAGACGGGCACATGGAACTCGGTAGTGGAATTCTTCCACTAGAAAGGTTCTTGAGTGAGTTGCGTCGAACGAAGTACACGGGAGCTATTTCGCTCGAACTGTCTGTGAGTCGCTATGTACAACGCCCACAAGAGCTCGTCGAGATGCTGACCCGCAATCGCGTGTACGTGGAGGAACGGTTGAAAGGTCGCAGCCGTATCGCAAAGGGGCTGCCGCGCAAGTAAGCGTTCTCCCACCCGAGTGACGGAGGTCCGCCGGTGGGTGCGAAGGTCGTTGTCGTGGATGACACCGCGCACGTGCGGGCCATGCTGGTCGAAATGTTGGAGATCGACGGCTTCATGGTGGTGGGACAAGCGGGTTCGGGCGCTCAGGCGATCACGATCGCCGACCAGCACGATCCCGATGTCGTGGTGATGGATTATCAGATGCCCGGAATGGATGGACTCGAGGCCGCGCGCCGGATCCGAGCGCGCCGATCGGAGCAATCGATCATTCTCTACTCGGCCTATCTCGACGAAGAGATCGAGAGGCGCGCCCGCGAGGCGGGGGTGGCCCTGTGTGTGGGCAAGGCCGAGGGGCTTCCTCAACTCGAGCGCAACATCTCGGAGCTCACCAGGGAGATCGGCTAGAAGCAGCTCGCGAGAGGCCCGGGCCCCCAGCCGGCCCCCTCCGCCGGGCGTTTGACTTCACACTGTTTGCACAGTAGAAACCTTGTTGAGCGGGCAGCGCGGCCCGAGAGCCCAACCTCGAGCGACAAGGATCTTCTGTGCTCCACGACCGCAGACCGAGGCGATGCCGGCGAGCCGCACCCCGCGCGGGGGCGGGATGAGGCGCTCCGAGGGTCAGTGGGCGCTCGGCTATCGCGAGCCCCTGAACCCGGCCGAGCAGGCTAAGCGCGAGGACGACGGGCTCAACGTCAGGCCCCGGATCGAGCGCATCTACGCTCAGCAGGGCTTCGGGTCGATCTGGCCGAGCGACCTCCGCAACCGCTTTCGCTGGCACGGCCTCTACACCCAGCGACCCGAGTCGGACGGCTATTTCATGCTCCGGATCCGCATTCCCGGGGGCCAGCTGACGGCGGAGCAAACCGCGGTCGTCGGCGCTCTCTCCGAACGCTTCGGGCGAGACCTGGCCGACGTAACCGACCGGCAGAACATTCAGCTTCACTGGATCCGCATCGAGCAAATGCCCGAGATCTGGGCCGAGCTCGAGCGCGTCGGCCTGTCTACGACCGAGGCCTGCGGCGATACACCCCGCAACATCCTCGGCTGTCCTCTGGCCGGTGTGGACGCCTCCGAGGTGATCGACGCATCCGAAGTGCTCCACGAGGTGAACGCCAAGCTCGCAGGTAACCCGGAGTTCTCGAACCTGCCTCGTAAGTACAAGATCTCGATTTCGGGTTGCGCGCACCAGTGTTGCCAGCACGAGGTAAATGACCTCGCCTTGGTGGGGGCGGTCCATCCCGACGGGAGGAAGGGATTCGATCTGTGGGTGGGCGGCGGGCTCTCGACCAATCCGCTGTTCGCACAGCGGTTGGGCGCCTTCGTCGCGGCGGAGCAGGTCGTGCCCGTCGTCTTGGGCGTCACGTCGGTGTTTCGCGATCACGGGTACCGCCGGGCGCGTAACCGGGCGCGCCTGAAGTTTCTGGTTAAGGACTGGGGGCCCGAGAGATTCCGCTCTGTGCTCCAAGAGCAGATCGGCTTCGAGTTGGATGACCTGAACGAACCGCCGCCCTCGAGGTCCACACACAGGGAGCACGCCGGCGTCTGGCCTCAACACGACGGCTCCTACTACGTGGGCTTCGCTCCCAAGGCGGGCCGGATTGCCGGGCACCAGCTTGGTGCCGTGGCGAGGCTCGCAGGAAAATACGGTAACGGCCGCGTGCGGACCACGACCCAGCAGAAGATGGTCATTCTCGATGTGTCCGAGGAGCGCGTCGCGGACCTCATGGACGAGCTTGCCGCGATCAACCTGCCGGTCGATGCGAGCAGCTGGCGGCGCGGAACGATGGCCTGCACCGGCATCGAGTTCTGCAAGCTCGCCATCGTTGAGACGAAAGGGCGGGCGGCGGAACTCTACCGCTTCCTCGAGGAACGGATGCCGGATTTCGACGAGGAACTGCGCATCAACGTGAACGGATGCCCCAACTCGTGCGCCCGCTACCAGACCGCAGACATCGGCCTGATGGGCTGCCAGGTCAGCGAGCGCGCCCATGGAACCGACGGTGCCGGACATCCGATCGAGGTAAGGCGCAAGGTCGAGGCCTTTCTCGTGCACCTCGGCGGTCACCTCGGGGCCGAGCGGTCGTTTGGAAGAAAGGTCAGGGGCGTCAAGGTCCTCGGTAACGAACTGGGGCCCTACGTCGAAACCATCGTCGGCCGCTACCGAAGAGCGAGATGCGACCACGACAGCTTTGCGTCCTTCGTCAACCGTCTCAGCGACGCCGAGCTGAGCGAATTTGGTGCCAAGCCTGATTTCGTTGGGCTGCCGCCGGCGCCGAGCATTCTCGCCGAGGCGCGCGCATCGTGAACCTCGCGCAACTGAATCGGGTCGCGCCCCTCGTGGACCCTGATGCCCTGGAGCGCTCGCACCCCCATCACATATTGGACTGGGCCGCCCGCGCCATTGACTCGCTGGCGATCGCGACCTCATTTCAATCCTCGGGTCTGGTCATGTTGCACATGTTGCAGAGCATTCGTACGGACCTTCCGGTGCTGTTTCTCGATACCGGCTTCCACTTCGATGAGACGATCGCCTTCAAGAATCGAATAGTGGAGATGTGGGATCTAACCATCGTCAATCTGCGCGGGAAGCACGGCAGCGTGCGCAACCAGAATCTCGCCTACGGCTTCGAGCTGTACCGCAGGGACCCCAATGAATGTTGTTTCATTAACAAGGTCGAGCCGCTGCAACGAGCACTCAACGAATACGACGGTTGGATCTCGGGCCTGCGCCGCGACCAGTCTGAGGTCCGCTCCCGCACTCCGATCGTGGAGGACCAGGAGCTCATTTCGGGGCGGGAAGTCATAAAGATCCACCCGCTGGCCAATTGGACGAAGTCCGACGTCAACCGCTACCTCGCCGATCACCACATACCGACTCACCCGCTACTCGAACTCGGCTTCACCTCGATTGGCTGCGCGCCCTGCACCAGTGCAACCGGTGCCGGCGAATCCGACGAGCGGGCCGGGCGCTGGCAGGGCTTCGACAAGACCGAGTGCGGCATCCACAACATCGGCACCTCGGCGAGGTCACGTCAAAATGAGGCTGAGCAGTGATGCGCGCGGTCCCCTTCTACTGTCCCTACTGCGCCGAGCAGTCGATCGAACCGGTGGGTGAGGGGCCCGACTACTACTGCGAATCCTGTGACCGCCGCTTCGAGGTCGGCTTCAAGGGCCTCGGCGAACAGGCCTCCTCTTCGGCCGTATCCTCGAGGGCGTGAGACGCAACACCCTTTTCGCCATCCTTCTGCTGCTTGCGGCCATCGCCATCGCGGGAACGCTGAGTGTCGTCCGCCTCTGGGGCCTGACGGGGGGCTGATCAGGCGCGGGGGATGAGCTCGACCAATTCGGTCATCCGGGGCAGCCGGATCGACCCGGTTCGGGCGCCGGTGGCGGTATCGAACACCGAGAGTTTGTTCTTCGCCCCCACGTAGAGGCTCCTCCCGTCGGCGCTCGCCGCTAGGCCCGCTACCGGTCGTCCGATGTCCCAACGCTCGAGGACCTCGAGGCTCTCCCCGTCTATCACCAGCACGTCCGATCCTCCACCGAGGAAGAGCCTCCCATCGGGACCCACGGTCGCCGAAGCCGCACCACGGGTCAGAGCCTTTAGATCGAGGGTTACGGATCTGAGCACCCTGGTCTCACGCGGGGCGATGACCGCGAGCCCGCCCGAGGATGGATCGGCCACGTAGAGCCGCTCGCCGTCCGGCGACAGCGTCATCGCGTGAGTCGTCACGTGCCCCGTGCCGAAGGGGGCGCGCAGATCGATGCAATGAGTCCAGGCCCCCTCGAGATTGAGCAAATGGACGAAGGCGTAGACGTGACCCTGCTTGTGTTCACCGGTGCGCCCGTGTGCGTAGTTCGGTCCCTGCTGCGTATAGAGCGTGTAGAGCTCGTGTCCGCTCGGTGAGAAGGCGGCGATGCGTCCAGTTCCCCGCATACGACCAGGCGCCTTCTGCTTTTCCTCCCTGATTCGGAGCACCCGGCCCGTGTCGAGTTGCAGACGCCGAAGACCATAGCGAGTGGGGTTCATCGCCGGTTGGTACTGGAGCAAAAAGAGTTGCTCGCCGTCGGTCGAGAAGCCCTCGAGTTCGAAGTTGCCTTTCAGTCCGTAGTATTCGATGCTCTGGTCCGTTGCATCCGTGGGCGCGACCGCTATCGTGGTTTGTCGCTTGCCTGCGGGAAGCCACGGAGTAGTGCCCTCCTCATGCGGTAAGGCGTAGGCCAGCAACTCTCCATCGGGGGATGCAACACCGGCTTCCAGTCCGCTCGGCGCCTGCGTACGCCGAAGGATCCGACCGCTGATGCCGTCGATCGTCGTCACCTGCGCCGAGCCGCCACGCCTCGAGACCGAGAACAGCAAGGATGAGTCGGGCGACGCGATCGCCCGAGGCCGCGTTACAACGCTCGACCCGCTCAGTGGGTCGACGACGGAGAGCCCGCGGCGCGTGCGAACCAACAATCGGTCCTTCGCCCGTGGGTCCTCGGAGCCTCGGGACAGCAGGGTCTCGTCCGTAAGCGTCGAGCAGGACGTCAGCAGCAGCAGCGCCGCCAGGGCCGAGCACGCAACGGCGAATGGTCTCATGAGTGCCCCCGTTTCTCTCCGTCTGTCCTAAGACTCACTACGATTGGGAAAGGTTCGAGGTTCCATCGCCGAGATAGCGCGCTGCTAGATAAACGCGCTGCCTCGGTACTTGAGGCCCTTGTAGACCATCTGCTGGATGCGATCGCGAATCGCATCCGTGAGATCGAACACGAACATCTTGTCGTCCGCGGCGTCCTCGGGATGCTGATCCATCGGAATCGGCTCGCCGAATTCGATGACCCAGCGGCTCGGAAGGGGCAGCAGGCCGAGGGGGCCCAGCAGCGGAAAAGTGGGCGTGATGGGGAAATAGGGAAAGCGGAGCAGAGAAGCCAGCGTCTTGAGGTTGCCGACCATGGGAAACGCCTCTTCGGCCCCCACGATCGCGACCGGAATGATGGGCACGCGCGCTCGCAGCGCCACCTCGATGAAACCACCCCGGCCGAAACGCTGGAGACGGTAGCGCTCGCTCCAGCCTTTGCCCACGCCCTTGAATCCCTCCGGAAAAACCGCGACCAGTTGATCTCGTTCGAGCAGCGCGAATGCATCCTCGTCGCAGGCGACGGCACTGCCGGTCTTGCGCGCCAGATGGCCGACGAACGGCATGGCCCACACCAGGTCCGCGCCGACACTGCGAACGACGCGCTCGGCCGGATGCTCCGTCGCCACCGCGTACTGCATCATCACCGCGTCTATGGGAATCGTTCCCGAGTGGTTGGCAACGAGCAGCGCCGGGCCCTGAGCTGGTATGCGACCGACTCCCAGGGTTCGAACCCTGAAGTAGTGCTCGTAGAGCGGCCGCAGCAGCGGCCGCAGGATCGCGCCTGCCAACTCTTCGTCGTAGCCGAACTCGTCGATGGGATAGGCGCCCTTCATGCGCCGGCCGGCGAACGCACGCAGCTTGTCGATCGTCGATGAACCGGCATCCCCCCGCTCGGCCACCAACTCTTCATCCGAGGCCCGTGGCTGGGCGCCGACTTCGACCTCGCCCTTGCCCTTCCGGCGCAGATGGACTCGGCAATACTGCTCGCCCTCCAGCGCATGGTTCCGGCAGGGTCTCCCCGTCGTGGTCGTCGCCTGGCAGCGCTGTGATTGCCTGCGTGCATCAAGCCGAATGACGTTGTCGTCGGCTGCCCTCTGCATCAGGCGCTCTCCAGGGCCTTGGCTCGCCACAGCGCGTGGCCATCGCCGCCATGATTTCGGAAGTCGGCGATTGTCTGCTCGGTGGTATAGGCAGCCCTGAAACCGAAATCCTCCTGGGCCCGGCTTGAGTCGACCACCCGGCCGTAGATGAGGAACTGCAACTGATCGGCCGGGAAGTCCACCATTCCCAGCCGCCGCAGGA
>JBOGWW010000336.1:0-4783 GCA_050693655.1 Actinomycetota bacterium
CGTGACCGGCCGCGGCCTCCGTGCGTTGATGGCGCCGATCGTCACCCGGGAGACGCGCAAGTCAACCGTGGCCGCGCTCGACGAGTTGAAAGCGCGCCTGGGTGTCTTAGCACAACCGATCGCAGGAGTCGCGACCATAACTCTGGAAGAAGCGCAGGCGCTCATGGGCGCCGAGCAATCCTTCTGTGCATTTCGATGACTGCCGGAGTGGCCCTCGTCTCGGTGGTGCTGGGCCTTGGTCGTTCGAAGCCGCGGTCGGACACGGAACAAGACGACCGTAGTGATTAGCCCGACACTCCGTGAGACGAAGCCGAGTCTCAAATCAAGTCGCCGACGAAGCGAAAGCCCGCGGGTTGGATCTCGCCCCTATCGATGACTGCTTGCTCTTCCTCTTCCGTGACATCTCCGAGATTTGGATATAGGTACGGGGTCCACTCGAAGAACGTCTGGTGGAATCCTTCCCGTAGGGAGCCGAGTATCTCCTTGCCTCTGTGTAGCTGCTCCCTGTGAGCCCATTCCCGGACGTGATCTTGTGCCGCTATATCGTCACCCTGCTGCAGTCTTTCACGCCACTCAAGACAACGTCTTTGCAGCCAGTTCTCTTCGCGATCCGGGTCTGAGGGAAGGCGTTCGAGGCCCCAGCGCAGGGTGGCGTTGTCGAGGTTCTCCCATGCGAATTCCACGACCAGGATCCGGCCTCCCAGGTTGAGCAAAGACCTGATCTTCTCCAAAGCCGCCGGAAGGTCACCGATGTGGTGCAGCGACAACACTGCAACGACAACATCGTAAGGCTTAGGGTCAGTGAACTTCTCCAAGGTAACCTGCTCGAAGCGCTCTCCCTCCGGGGCCCCAGGATCTATCCCTCTCGCGTCGTGTCCCCCCTCGAGGATGGCGCGGGTCAGCCAGCCTGCACCGCAACCGATCTCGAGTACTCGGCTCCGACTGGAGGCCAGGTGCTCAAGAACGAAATCCCTTACGTCCGTCTCCCAGGGATCCTCCATTTCCACGACCCTCCATGCGGCCGCGCAGGGGCCGACGCCATCCAGGGAACAAGTCAAGTGGGGATTCTATTCATCCCGACGGAAATGATGCACTCCGGGCGGCTCAGGCCAAGGCTCTAACGAGCACGCCGGGGAGATCGGCGAATCCGCTCGTGTTGAGGCTTCGACGCCGACCGGAAGCCAAGCGACGGAGCTGTAATCTTGTCGTGGAGGCGAAAGGAGTTCCGTGGGACGGTTTGCGGAGCGTACTGATGTCACGGCCACGGTCGAGGCGGCGTTCGACTACGTCACCGATCAAGACGAGGTCGCGGAGTGGAACGATCACGTCCAGCGCGTCGAGATCATTGGTGGCGCCCCGGTCGAAGTGGGATCACGACTACGGCAATATCGCCGCCGCGGTAAGCGAGACTTCGTCTTGGAATTCGAGGTCACCGAGCACGAACGGCCGCTCCGCCATACCGTCGAGGGGGCCGTGTTCGGGGTTGACACGAAGATGGAGTTCACGTTCGCTCCGCATGATTCGGGCGCCAGGGTCACAATGGCTGCGAGCGTGACCGGCCGCGGCCTCCGTGCGTTGATGGCGCCGATCGTCACCCGGGAGATGCGCAAGTCGACCGTGGCCGCGCTCGACGCGTTGAGAGCGCGGCTGGGCACTGCTTAGTTCCTGGGATGCGATGGTCGGCCCGCCAGTAAGCAGCGGGGTCAACTCGATCAGTGGCGGCAACTTAGCCAGCAGTTGAGTAGGGCGGCGACACATGCGCCGACTCGGGCCCCTCCAGCCCTTTGGCGGGCCCGGGCCCCCGGGTGCAGGGTGCGAACCGACGGATCTGAACGTGGCAGGATGGGTCGATGGCTACAACCGACATCGCTGCGATCGACACCCTTGGACGGCCGCTGCGCGATCTTCGTATTTCGGTAACCGATCGCTGCAACTTTCGCTGTGTCTACTGCATGCCCAAAGAGGTGTTCGGGCGTGACTACCAGTTCCTCGAGCGCTCCGAGCTTCTGACCTTCGAGGAAATCGAGCGCGTTGCGCGCATCTTCGTGGACCTCGGGGTGAGCAAGATCCGTCTCACCGGAGGAGAGCCGCTCGTGCGTCGCGACATCGAGAGGCTCATCGGAATGCTTGCAGGCATCGACGGCATCGACCTCGCTCTGACGACCAACGGATCGATGCTGGCCAAGCGAGCGGCAAGGCTCAAGGAAGCTGGACTGAGGCGAGTCACGGTGAGTCTCGACTCGCTCGACGACGATGTCTTCAGGTCGATGAACGACGTTGACTTTCCGGTAGCGCGTGTCCTCGAGGGCATAGAGGCGGCCGGAACGACCGGCTTGGGCCCGGTCAAGGTCAACACGGTGCTGAAACGCGGGATGAACGAGAACAGCATCCTTCCGATGGCCCGATACTTCCACGGCACGGGTCACATCGTCCGCTTTATCGAGTACATGGACGTGGGCAGCAGCAACGGCTGGCGGCTCGACGATGTCGTCCCCGCCCGAGAGATCGTCGCGCGGATCGACGCCGAGATGCCGCTCGAGCCGGTCGATCCGAACTATCGGGGCGAGGTCGCCAACCGTTACCGGTACAAGGACGGCGGGGGTGAAGTCGGCGTAATCGCCTCGGTGACGCAGCCCTTCTGCGCCAACTGCACGCGGGCGCGGATATCCGCCGAGGGCAACCTGTACACGTGCCTGTTCGCAACCACGGGTCACGACCTGCGCGCGCTCGTGCGCGGCGGCGCCTCCGACGATGAGGTCGCGGGCGCGATCGCGTCGCATTGGAGGACTCGCGACGATCGCTACTCCGAGGTTCGCTCGTCCGAGACCACCGAGGTCGAGAAGATCGAGATGTCTTACATCGGAGGCTGAGGCGCCTATCGGGCTGCCCGCGGCATGTAGCCGCGATCTGCGCGCGGCCTTCGAGCAACCCAAGCTGGTCCCAAGGAGCCAAGAGAACTACTCGGTTTAACGCGTTAGCCGCCCGAAGCGGCGGGCCGAGATGGTACATTTACCCTAGTTTCTCGGGTGTGGGACTCGGGGACGGAGGGTCGCTCGGAGGGGGAAGCGTATGGAGCTAACTCGTCGGAACTTCCTCAAGCTCTCTGCCGCGGGCACCGCGGGCGCGGCGTGGGCGACCTTCGGGTTTGACCTCGAGCCCGCCTACGCGCAGGCGAGCGAGCTGAAGATCAGCCGCGCCGAGGAGATCCGGTCGGTGTGCCCCTACTGTGGCGTCGGTTGCTCGATGATCGCCTACGTCGCGGGTCACGGCGAGACCACCTCGTTCAACACGAAGCCGTACCTCGTCCACATCGAGGGCGACCCCGACAGCCCGATCAACGGGGGTTCGTTGTGCCCGAAGGGCGCGAGCACCATGCAGCTCGCGGTCAGCGAGGAGCGCGTGAAGGCGCCGCGCTATCGCGCGCCGGGTGCGACCGAGTGGCAGGACATCTCCTGGGAGGACGCGCTCGACCGTCTCGCCCGGCTCATGAAAGACGCGCGCGATGAACGCTTCGTCGAAACCGACGACGACGGCAACGTCGTCAACCGTAACGAGGGGTTCGCCTGGGGCGGGGGCGCGACCATCTCCAACGAAGAGGGCTATCTGACGACGAAGATCTTCCGGGCTCTCGGGGCGGTGGGCCTGGAGCAGCAAGCCCGGGTTTGACACGGCCCCACGGTGGCCAGTTTGGCCGCCTCGTTTGGCCGGGGGGCCATGACCAATCACTGGGTCGACTTCAAGAACTCGGACGCGTTTCTAGTCATCGGTGCAAACCCTGCCGAGAATCATCCCTGCGGGTGGAAATGGGCACACGTCGCGCGCGACACGCGCGGCGCGAAGATCATCCACGTTGACCCGCGCTTCACACGCACGTCCGCCGTCGCGGATCTGTGGGCGCCGATCCGCGCGGGGACGGATGTCACGTTCTTCAACGGACTCATCAATTACGTTCTGGAGAACGAGCTCTACCACGAGGAGTACGTAAAGCTCCACACCAACGCCTCGTTCATCGTCGGCGGAGATTTTGAGTTCGACGATGGCCTCTTCTCCGGCTACGACGAAGCCACGCGGCTCTACGACTCCACGGCGTGGGACTACGAGCGAATCGCAGGCTCGGAACGGGAACCGTCGATCAGGGAGAAGACGCCCAAGGCTCGCGAGGGCGCGACGGACGGGAGCGCGATTCCATTGTCTCCGGTCGCGACGCCCGGGTTCGCCAAGCGCGACAAGACGTTGCAAGATCCGCGCAGCGTATTCCAGCTCATGAGGCAGCACTTCTCCCGTTACACACCGGAGATGGTCTCCGAGGTGACCGGCATCCCGGAGCAGAAGTTCCTCGAGATCGCCGAGATCTTTGGTGCCACCGGCACCGCGGACAAGGCCGGCAACGTCGTCTACGCGGTGGGTCTGACCCATCACACCAGTGGGGTTCAGATAATCAGGGGCATCGGCATCCTTCAGATGCTGCTCGGCAATGTCGGAAAGCCCGGGGGCGGCGTCAATGCCGAGCGCGGCCACGCCAACATCCAGGGCAACACCGACAACGCGCAGTCGTGGGAGATCCTGCCCGGCTACATGGCGATCCCGAAGCCGGGCATGGACACCCTCGATGACTACATCAACGCGGCGGCGCTCGCCCAGCTCGATCCGAACTCCCTCAACTTCTTCGGTTCCGTCTACCGAAACATGACCGTGAGCCTGCTCAAGCAGTGGTTCGCTGAAGCTGCGACGGAGGACAACGATTTCGCCTTCTCGTGGCTGCCCAAGCCCGACAAGAACTGGT